>JBDRZF010000148.1:0-4114 GCA_039803805.1 Caldifarciminota bacterium | reverse complement strand
AGAAACAGGGTTGAAAGTAAAAATTGCTGATGACCCAAGAAGATGTGTGGTTAGGAGCTGGTAAAATTCTTGAAAATTTAGAAAAGTACAGAAAAGTTTTGAGAAAGCCAAAAAGAACTTATGAGGAATGAAAAGTTTTCCTTTCTTTTATTCTTTTTTTTGAGTTTTTTTTTCTTCCTTTATCCAATAAAAAAAGCACTGCATTCTTTATTTATTGATTATCTATACTCACCTGTAATTTTACTTAAAAAGAACATAGAAAAACTAAAAAATTGGGAAAAAGAAAAAGATATTATATTCAAAGAATTTAAAAGAAAAGAAAAAAAAATTTTTTCACCAGCCTATACCCTTTATATAGAGGAAGCCTTTCCTCCTCGCTTTATTTTTCTCTATAAACCAGAAAATTTTGATTCAAACAGTAAATTTGTTTTTCAAGATGAAAATCTTGCTGGTATAATAAAAGAAAAAAGGAAAGACAAAATTTTAGTTGAGACAATTTTTTCCCCTTATTTTAAAATTGACGTAGTAGATAAAAGGAGCAATGTATTAGGTGTTTTAAAAGGAAAAGGTGATTTTTTACTTGACCTCTACTATGTTCCTTATTGGGCTGATATCAAAGAAGGCGACACCCTTCTCACAGCAGGAATAGGAGAAATTGCCCCTTACGGAATAAAAATTGGATTGATTGAGAAAATTGAAAAAGAAGAAGGAGAAATTTTCCTGAAAATAAAGGTAAGACCCCTTTTTGACCTTTCAAAAATTTCAATATTTTTATTAAAATGAAAAAATTTTTATTATTTATCTTAATCTTATTAATTATTCCTTTTGAAAAAATTTTTTTTCCAAACTTTAAACATATCATATCCTTTTCCCTTTTAATTTTTTCAAACTTCTACCTTTTTTCCTCAGGAATTTTTTTATCATCTTTTTTATATTCAGTATCTTTAGAAAGTTTTAATCCACAAAAAATATGGGTTTTGCCTTTCTACTTTACCATTCTTTCTTTTGCTACTTTATGGTTCAAAAAAAATGTTAATTACCAAATTTACCCTGTTCTTTTTTTATTCTTATTCATTTCTTCTTTTATATTCTTTTCACTCCTTTCATTTTCCTCCTTTAATTTTTTAATTTCGTTCATTTTTTCTATTTTTTCATCAATCCTGTTTAAACAATGGAAGAAAAAGTAATCAAATACATAATTTATTCCATATTTATAATATTTACGGTGAGAATTTTTTATCTTCAAGTTATGAAATATGAAGAATATAATAAAAAATCAATGCAAAATATGATTAAAGAAATAGAAATACCTGCAGTGAGAGGAAGAATTTTTGATAGAAATGGAAGAATAATTGCTTCCTCAAGGATTGGTTATGAAGCAATAATTGAAGATACGATAATTAAAGAAGATATTGATATAAAAGAGGTCATAAAATTAGAAGAGAGTGGTAAAAAATTTTACATCATAGGAAAACCTTATAGATTCTACCCTTACGGAAAGATTTATTCCCATTTGATTGGGTGGACCAGTAAAGTTTCAAAACAAGAACTCTCAAATGGAATTTATTCATTTGGTGATAGAATTGGAAGATATGGGATTGAAAAAATTTATGAAGAAATTCTGAGAGGAAAGGATGGCATCTCTTTTAGAGTTGTAGATGCAAGGGGAAATATATTATGGGAAGAAGTAAGACCACCAATTTTACCTCAAAAAGGTAAAGATATAACAATCTCCTGTGATATTGACCTTGGAATTTATATAGATTCACTTTTCACTCCTTATAAAAGAGGAGGAGCAATAGTTTTAAATATAAAGAATGGAGAAATATTGAGTTTATACAGTAAACCAAATTTTGATTTAAATATGCTTTCAGGCAGAGTGGAAGAAGAAAAATGGAATGAAATCAAAAATGACACTTTAAAACCACTCCTTTCAAGGTGTGTGAGCGGACTTTATGCTCCGGGTAGTATTTTCAAAATATTTACGGCTCTTTTGGGACTTGAACTTGGAATCATTGATACAAATGAAGTTATTGATTGTAAAGGAGAATATAAGTTTGGAAATAGAATATTTAAGGACTGGAAAAAGGAAGGGCATGGAAAGGTTAATTTTAAAAAAGCAGTTGAAGTTTCCTGTGATGTTTATTTTTATGAAATGGCAAAAAGAATAGGTTTGAAAAGATTTTTAAGGAAATTGAAAGAATCAAAAATTGATGAAAGAAAATGTCTTGATGTTTTTGGAGAAAAGGAAGGATTTTTACCTGATCTTGATTTCTATTATAAAAAATATGGTCCTTATGGTTTTTCAGAAGGAAATGTTTTAAATCTTGGAATAGGACAGGGTGAGATACTTTTAACACCAATGCAGATTGCAGTATTTGTAAGCCAGGTTGCAAATGAAGGAAAAATTATAAAACCACATATTATTAAAAAAATTGAAAGTGAAGAAGTTATAATAAAAGATACCCTCTTTTTACCATTTGATAAAGAAATAATAAGAATAGTTAAAAATGCCTTATTTTATGTATGTCAAGGCGAAAATGGAACAGGAAGAAGCGCAAGTATGAAAGAATGGAATATAGCAGGGAAAACAGGTACATCCCAAAACCCTTTTGGTAAAGACCATGCCTTTTTCTGCGGGTTTGCACCATTTGAGGATCCGATTTTCTGTGTCCTTGTTTTTGTTGAGAATGAGGGAATGGGCGGGGAAGTGGCAGCACCTATTGCAGGTAAAATATTTAAATATATATATAAAAAATGGCAAAAAGGCATTTACTTTTAGAAAAAAATATAAATTTAAGGCATAACATAATTTTAACAATAGTTTTATTAATAGTTTTTTTAGGTTCTTTAACAATGTTTTCAATCTCAAGGAGCAAAAATTCTCCTATTTTTGAAAAACACATCACAAATATAATATTTTCTCTCCTTTTTTATTTCTTTTTTCTAAAGATTAAAATACCAAACAGATTCCCATTTCTTTATTTTTTAATTGTGATTTCTTTACTTTTAATTCCTCTTTTCATATCACCTTATCCAAAGAGATGGATAAAAATATCTTCTTTTTCATTCCAGCCTTCAGAAATTGCTAAAATTCCTTTTTTTATTTCTTTAGCAGTTTTTTTAGAAGAGAAACCCTATTTAAATTTTAAAGATGCTTCAATCCTTTTTATAATGTGTTTATTACCATTCATTCTTATTTTATCAGAACCTGACCTTGGACAGGGAATTTTTTACATTTCTTCTTTTTATTTAATAATTTTACTTAAAAGAAGTGATTTGAATACCAAACTTTTTTATATAATCCCACCACTTTCTTTATTACTTTCCTTTAATCACTTTATTTTCCTTTTTTTTATGATATTCTTTTTAATTTTTCTTACATACATCAAGATGAAAATTTTAAATAAAATTCTCTTTTTTATAATTGCAATAATAGTGGGACTTTTTTCCCCTATTGTTTGGAATAAACTTTTAAAGGATTATCAAAAGGAAAGAATAAGAGCATTTTTAAACTTATCAAGAGATCCAAAGGGAAGTGGATGGCAGGTATCTCAGGGATTAATAGCAATAGGTTCAGGAGGAATAAAGGGAAAAGGATTTTTAAAGGGTTCCCAAAAAGGGCTCGCCTTCTTACCTGCAGCTCATTCTGATTTCATATTTGCCTCCTTTTCTGAGGAATTCGGATTTATAGGAAGTTTATTTTTATTTTTCCTTTATTTTTTACTTTTTATAAATATTTTAAATTTGATGAAAAATATGGATTCTTTCTCTTATATTTTTTCTTTATTAACCATTTTTTCTTTTCTATACAACTTTTTTTTAAATATTGGAGGCCAGCTCGGTATATTACCATTAACAGGAATTCCTCTCCCTTTTTTAAGTTATGGAGGAACACATATGCTTACAAATTTCCTATTACTTTCTCTTCTTAGAAACTTTCAGAGAAGTTTCCTTAACAAAGGGTAAAGAGGTTATTTTAAACTCTTTGATTTTACCTCTTATATCAATATAAATTTTTTCGCCTTCAAAATCACTTCTTACATAACCCATTCCAATACCTTTATTAATATTTGGTGAAAAAGTTCCTGATGTTACATAACCAATTTCTTCT
>JBDRZF010000147.1:0-4120 GCA_039803805.1 Caldifarciminota bacterium | reverse complement strand
CTTCCTCTTCAATATATATTATTTTTGTTATTATTCCCAAATTATAAAAGTTATCATAGGCAGATACTGTTAAATTTTTGTATCCAGAGGTTATATTTTCAGGTATTTTGAATTTTATTCTTCCTTTACTTGGGTCATCATTTTCACATATATAATAATCCGTTAAGTCATATTCTTTTTCTAATTTTAATTTTATTCTTTCATTCCCATAAATTAATATTCCATTTTCATCAAAAATTTCAATCTCAATTTCATCATTTTTTCTTATTCTTGTAGAATCCTTAATTTCCTTACCAAGATAATATAATTTTATTTTTGGTTTTGTTGTATCAATCTTTGAGCCATCAAATTCTTTAAAGTATATTGAATCAATAACACCAACAATACCCCTTCCTTTTCTTCCATAATAAACTATAAGTTTTCCAAATGTATCTTGTGGTGATAAAAATTTTGGAATCCCAAAGATTGGATGGTATATTCCGTTCTTCAAACTAAAATATCCCTTAAAAATATTGTCAGGTCTTATATAAATAGTGCCTACTAAAGGTGTATCATTTGGAGCAGGGTAAGTTGTGTCAATTTTTTCTCTTGGATTACCAAAAACTTCTAATTTTATTCTACCTTCCCCTTCTATTGTGTCTATGAATTCCGCTATTGAACCTTTCATTATTGTATCAACAAAAGGTTTTTGATATGTAAGATTTATTTCTGGTTTTGATAAATAAAATATCAGAGCAGGGTCACCAAGTAATATATACTTATCAGGAACACCTGCTGAAATATAAATTTCCCCAAGTGTATGTATTTTGTAATCATACAATACTTCCATTATTTCCTCCAAAACCCATTTATAATTTCCATAACCTATTAAAGAGGAAGGACCAAGTGTTGCAATTCCTGAATTTGGTGTTATCATGAATCCTTCACCAACAGAAATTTCAAGTCTATCAAAGGCAGAGGGTTTACATGCCCCGAAAAAGAAAAGAGGTCTTTTGAAATCTATCTCTAATAAGGAGAGGTCAGCAGGTAAATATATGAGTTTTTCATGAAATATTTGATAAGGATTACCGTGCCCCCATAAAAATACAAGAAAATATCCCTTCTTTATTTCTTCATAAAATTTTTTCCTTGATAAAGGTCTTGTTCTGGATGCATAATCAAAAGGATAAAAAGCAGTATATATTGCATTGAAGTCAATATTTTTTGGTAAATTTTTTAGAAAGTCTCTTACTTCATTAGTAAAGATTAAACTGTGTTCAGGAGATGTATCATCTGCAACTCCCATTATTTTATTTCTCCATGTAGAGTTTATATCTTCCCTTTCATAAATTTTAACTCTTTCAATATAATCAAGGATTTCAGATGGATTTTTTGCAGGTATTCTTCCTATTATCATATCAGGTGGGTCGTTATAAGGAGGGTCAAATTGAACATAAAATATATCATATGTAAAATCACCTCCTGCATCAGGGTCAAAAACCTCACCCCATTCAGTTGGTGGAATATAATTCTTCACACTCTTTGTATAATTCTTATAATCATAACTTCCATCACCTGCAAGGAGAACATAAAGTGGTTTTGGTTCTTTCCAGAAATAAAAGGTGTATGCGAGAAAGTTTCTTATTGAAACAAAATCAGGCATACCAAATCCAAATTCATCATAAATTTTATCCACGGGAACTATTTTTATTCTTGGATTTTGAATTTGAGAATCACCGATAAATAAATTATTTTTTCTATAATTTAAATATCCTGTAACTGCAGAAATTAATTCTTTATGGGTAATTATAATATAATCGGCTTGGTTTAAAGTATCCCTTAATTCCTTTAAACTTGGTATCAAAATTATACCATGGGGTTTTTTTAAATTCTGGGTGAAATAAAATTCTTTAAAATCTCCTTGATTTTCTATTAAAAATTTTAATGTATCATTTTCGTAATCCCATCCTTTTAAAAACAATGGATTTTTATAATCACTTACATCTAATAAATAACCCTTTTTTGTTGTATAAATTTTATAAAGTATTTTACCTTTTGTTGTATCATAGATATGAATTTCATTAAATGTTCTTAGTATTCTTTTATATTCAATCTCAAAAAAATCAAGATAAAGATAATCTTCCTTATCCCCTTGTGTTCCTAATATTATTTTAAAATTATTTGAAGTTTTTAGATTATTTACAGAAGAAGTGAAAAAGCGAAGTGTATTGTATTCAGTTCTTGGATAAACTGCTGAATAAATTGTATTTCCATTGAGTTCATATGAAACATGGACAGGGTCTGGATTTGCAGAGTTATCAAGGACGACAATTTCGGTTCTTATTTTACCATCAGGAGAATAAATGTCTTCTAAATTAAAATCAAATGTTCTTGATTCAATATTTAGAGATATCCTTGAAAGGTCTTCCCCTTCCCATCTGAATCCTCTTTTCCCAAGATTTATTAAATTTTTTTCATGTCTATAATAATTCAAACAAAAGTTCCTTTCTCTATCCCATATTGTTGGAGAAACATTTAAAGTATCCATGAATTCTGAACCACCTTTTTCAAGAGCAAGAAAATAAATAATTTCATCTGAGAATGGGTTTTCATAATATGAAAATTCATTATTCTGAAATTTTCTTCTTTTTGGAGAGGGTGAATAAAATATTAAAGTATCACCTTCTGTAAAATATCCATCATTATCAACATCTTTGAATATGAAAGGACAGGAGAAAGGAAGCGGATTTAAATAATGGATACTATCCTTTGCAGGATTAAGTCTTTCTCCAAATAGAGAAAATATCCCAATTTCATTTATTTTATAAAGGGAAGGTTCTAAACCAAGGTTTTTTATATCCTCATAAGTAATTTTATATAGCCCTTCTTCTTTAATGATCAATTTGATCCAGAAAGACCTTTCAAAGAAAGAAAGGTTTGAATCAAAAATTTTTATATATGGAGAAGTTTTGCTATCAAGAAAATTATCAAAAATTTTATAATCCCTTATCTTTTTATATTTTCCTTTCAACTTTTTATCTTTTTTATTTATAATAATTTTAGCTTCCTCTATTAAATACAATTTTTTATTTTTAATCATAAATGGAGTATATGCAAGAATTATGCATTTTCTTCCTCTTAAACTTCCTATTCCAAGATTTAACAAATTGCTTTTTGGAAAATTAACATATTTATTTTCATCTGGTTTATATATTGCTTCCATACCATCATTTTTAAAATAAGGGAATGGCATAACTTTCTTATCTGTTTCAATTTCCCGAGTTTTAACGATTTCAAAATTTATCTCTGCATCCTTATCAATTTCAACTCCTATTTTAAATACTTTCCATGGTAATGAAGGTTCCCCTGGATTTGAAAAATCGTGAGTCCCTCCTTTAAAGGAAAGTATTAAATATTCACCGCATTCTGTTAATTTGAATGCAGGTTTTTTAATTTTTATTGTATTTCCATCTATCGCAAAAAAACATAAAATAATATTAATTAGGTTCATTTTTTTCAAACTCCTTTAAAGGAATTGCTTCTTCAACAAGCATTATTGGAATATCCTCTTCAATTCTATAAACAAGTTCACATTTTCTACATATAAGAACATCCCTTTTTTTATTGTATTCCAAATCCCCTTTACATTTTGGGCAACATAAAATTTTTAAAAGTTCATCAGGTATAGGCATAATATTTTTAATTTTAACATTTTTTATTTAACTATTGCAATTTTTCCTTTTATTGTTTTTTTATAATTTTTCTCTTTATTTTCAAATTCTATTTTATAAATATAAATTCCATTAGAGACAAAATTTCCGTCCCTATCTTTTCCATTCCATTCTATTTTATTAAATCCTTTATTTATATAAATTCCGCTTTTTTCATAAATTAGTCTTCCTCTTAAAGTATATATTTTTAAATCTATTTTTCCGTTTTCATTTGTTTCAATTCCAAAATAAACTTTATTTTTTGAAGGATTAGGGAAGGGGAGGCATCTTATAGATATTTTTTCTTCCTCTTCAATATATATTATTTTTGTTATTATTCCCAAATTATAAAAGTTATCATAGGCAGATACTGTTAAATTTTTGTATCCAGAGGTTATATTTTCAGGTATTTTGAATTTTATTCTTCCTTT
>JBDRZF010000146.1:0-4148 GCA_039803805.1 Caldifarciminota bacterium | reverse complement strand
AAAACAAGGAATGTATTCGGCATCTCACTTTTATACGAGCCGGATGAGATTATGTTTATAAATTTAATTGGTGGATTTGGAATTCTCTCAATTGACAGTTTATTTTCAGCAAACACAGATTATTTACTTGATTATGCCCCTGATGATAACATAAACAATTATGAACTTGGAAAGGCAAAACTTGAAATAGATCTTTCAAATTCTGGAAATTTAATGTTTACAAGATTATATGGTAAAAGGAAATGGGAATATGGTGGTGAAACATATTTCTATCTTGATTTAAGAAGAGAATCAATTTCTAAAAAAACAGGAAGTAGGGATTCAAACATCTATTATGAAAGAAAAGCAAATCTTGGTGCATTTGATGAAATATATACTTATGATTCAAAGACTCATCAGGATATAGTAAATGATGGAAATTTAAATTCATGGATGTTAGGTGTTAAACATATAATTCCAATATTTGAAAAAGCACTCTTTGGAATAGGATTTGCCTTGAATAACAAAACAGGTGACAGAAGTTTTGATATAAAAGAGAATCTTACATTAAATGAAAAATACGATGATGGAGACGGGATTCCTGATGGAGATGATTACACAATGCAGGGCACATCCTCCAGGGAATATGAAAATCTAAACTCATATTCGGAATGGAACATAATGATTCCATGCGCAGTAGAAATAAGCATACTCAAAAATCTATCTTTAAGACTCGGAGCAAACTCTTATATAAAGTTTAAAGAAAATCAGAATACAATTAATCCTCTCTCCTCCACCCCATTAATCTTAACATATGTTAATGGTCTTGGTGATACAACAACAATTTATGATACAACTTTGGTTGACAAAGGCGCTACATATTTAAAGAAAACAAAAGAGACAAATACAAGTTATTCTTTTGGAATCGGATGGAATATAAGTAAAAACTTTACTTTAGATTTTATGGGATTTACAGATTTAGTTAATTTAGCAAATTGGAGATTATCGTTAAAAATTAAATTTTAAAGGAGGAGGTAAAAATGAAAAAAATTTTATGCATAATGGGAGTGATATTTTTAATTACCTGTTCAAGAAAGGATATTCCTCTTTCTCCTGGTAAAGATGTAGGGAAAAATGTAGGTGAAAAAGAAAAAGTTCTTCCTTATGTTGTGAGTGCTTTTGACTTTTCAGGAAATTATATATTTCAGGACCTTGATAATGACCCTTCAAATGGTTATCAGGATGTTATAAGGGCTGTTTTTTCAGAAAAAATGGATAAAAATACAATAAATGAGACAAATGTGAAAGTTTATAAAATTGCAAATGGGAAAATAAAGGGAACAATTGCTGGAACAATTGATTATTATGAGGATTTAAAAATGGTTGAATTTAAACCGTCAACAGGCTTTGAAAACTCAGACTCTATTAATTATATGCTTTTTATCTCATCAGAGGTTAAAGATATAAATGGAAATAAACTTGACCAGAATAGAAATGGAATAAATGAAGGAGAACATTTTGATGATTATTATAATCCAAATTTCAGGTGCCCTGCTTCAAACAATATTCAACCAGACTTTGACCCCCCTGACCTTTTTGATTTTTACCCTGAATATGGAGATAACGATGTTAGTACAACCCCAAATATAAATATAATAATTTTGGGAAATGACCTTGATACATCAACAATTGAAGCAAATGATATTGAATTAAAGGAATATGAAACAAAAATAGATATTCCCTGTAAAGTTGATTCAATAAAAGGATTTGGACTTGGATTTAGAATATGGTTTTCGCCTAAAAATGCTACTTTGAAATTTGGTAAAGTTTATGAACTTAAAATTAAAAATACGATACAGGATTCTTCTGGAAATTATCTTGATATAAATAGAGATGGAAAACAGGAACTTGAAGAAGATACAATTATTCATTTTGCAACAGAACTTGAAAATGGTAATCCGACAGAATTCCCAAGAGTCACAAGTGCGACTTTAGATCAAAATTTAAAAATAATAAAAGTAAGATTTAATCATGAAATGAATACATCTGATTTTAATTTCTCAAATATAAAAGTATTTAAGCAAAGGTTCCCTTACCCTGAAGGATTTATTTCAGGAATAATAAGAGAAGACCCTGATAAAAAAGGATTTACATATTCTCTTATTGAATGGGATGGAAACTTACCTTTATATTTATTCATTTCTTACAATTTGAGGGATAAAGACGGATTTAAACTTGATGGAAATAATGATGGAGTTGGAGGAATTATAGGAAAAGATAATTACTGGAGGCAATTTTAAAATTTTTTTAATTTAAAAGGAGGTTTAAAATGGTAAGGGTTGCAATAAATGGTTTTGGAAGGATTGGAAGACAGGTTTTAAAAGAAGGTTTAAAAAGAAAAAATCTTGAATTTGTCGCAATAAATGACCTTGCTGACCCCCAAACTCTCTTACATCTTTTTAAATATGATACGGTGTATGGAAGATTTGAAGGTAAATGTGAAGTTAAGGAAAACGAATTAATAATAGATGGGAAAAGAATAAAGGTATTTTCAGAATCTGATCCAAAGAAACTGCCTTGGAAAGATTTGAAAGTTGATTATGTAGTTGAGGCAACAGGAGTATTCAGAAGAAAGGAGAAAATGCAAGCACATATTGATGCAGGAGCAAAAAGAGTTATATTAACTGCACCTGCAAAAGGTGAAATAGATTTAACTGTTGTTATGGGAGTCAATGAAAACATGTATGATCCAAAGAAACATTTCTTTGTATCAAATGCTTCCTGCACAACAAATTGTTTTGCTTTTCTTGTGAAAGTTCTTCATGAAAACTTCAGAATTAAATTTGGGGAAATGACAACAATACATTCTTATACAAATGACCAAAGAATACTTGACCTTGTTCATAAGGATTTAAGAAGGGCAAGGGCTGCTGCAATGAATATAATTCCCACATCAACAGGGGCTGCAAAAGCAATTGAAATTGTCTATCCTGAATTAAAAGGAAAATTAAAGGCTGTTGCGATAAGAGTTCCAACACCTGATGTTTCTCTATGTGATTTTTCTGCAATTGTTGAAAAAAGCACAACAAGAGAAGAAGTTAATGAGGCATTTAAAAGGGAAGCAGAAGGCAAACTTTCAAAGTATCTTGGATATACAGAAGAAGAACTTGTATCCTCTGACTTCATAGGGAATGAAAAATCAGCAATATTTGATGCTACATTAACAGAAGTTGTTGAAGGAAATCTTGTAAAAGTATTTGGATGGTATGATAATGAATGGGGATATTCTGTAAGAGTTGTTGATTTACTTGAATATATGGCTGAAAGGGAGTAAAATGAAAAGTATAAAGGATATTGAAATTAAAGAAGGAGAAAAAATTTTTTTAAGGGTTGATTATAATGTCCCTTTAAAAGAAGGAAAAGTTGCTGATGATACAAGAATAAAAAGAACCTTTCCAACAATTGAATATTTGCTTGAAAGAAAGCCAATTTTAATATTATGTTCCCATCTTGGAAGACCAAAGGGAAAGGTTGTACCAGAACTATCTCTTAAACCTGTTGCAGAAAGACTATCAGAAATACTGAATAAAGAAGTCCATTTTTCAGAAGAAATAGTTGGGGAAAATGTAATTAAAAAAATTAATTCTTTAAAACCAGGGGAAATAATTCTTTTAGAAAATGTAAGATTTCATCCAGGAGAAACAAAGGATGATGAAGAGTTTGCGAAAGAATTGAGGAAACTTGCTGATACATATGTAAATGATGCTTTTGGGGCATGCCATAGAAAACATACAAGTGTGCACTCCCTTGCAAAATTCTTTGAAAAAAAGGCAGCAGGTTTTTTACTTTTTGAGGAAACAAAAAATTTAAGAAGAGTAAGAGAAAATCCTGAAAGACCGGCAATTGCTGTTTTAGGAGGTGCAAAGATTGATGACAAAATAGGAATAATAGAGGGGCTTCTTGAGGTTATGGATAAAATTCTAATTGGTGGTGGAATGATGTTTACATTCTGGAAGGCAAAAGGAAAGAATATAGGAAAATCAATATTTACAGAAGAATATGTGGAAAAAGCAAAGGAACTCCTTAAAAATGAGAAAATTATTGTTGCAGAAGATGCTCTTTGCGCTGAAAATCTTGAAAGTGAAGAGGTAAAGAACTTAGAAGAGATA
>JBDRZF010000145.1:0-4156 GCA_039803805.1 Caldifarciminota bacterium | reverse complement strand
ATCTGATGGATGGTATGGAAAAACAATTGGACCAATAGAACACAGGGATTTATTTATTTTCAGAGCAATAGAAACAAGAAGATACCTTTTAAGGAGTGCAAGAACAGGAATTTCCTGCATTATAGATCCTTATGGAAGAATAATAGAGGAAAGAGGACTTTTTAAAAAGGGAATAATAAAGGGAATAATAAAAGTTCCTGAAAGGGATTATAAGACAATATATGTAAAATATGGTGAAATAACAGGAAGAATAAGTTTATTTATTTTAATTGTTTCAATAATACTTGCATTAATATTATAGATTTTGAAATATAAAACCTCTTTTTAGCCCGCTTAAATCATAAATTTCTTTTACCATTTTGAATTTTGAAATCCTTTTAATTTCTTCTTCAAGAAATGGATGAATTTCAATTGCAAGAAAACCAAATTCCTTTAAAAATTTTTTTCCCTCATCAAATATTTTTTTATAAAATAAAAGACCGTCTTTTCCTGCAAAAATTGCTTCAAATGGCTCTTTTTTAACCTCTTTTGGCAATTTTTTAAACTCATCTTCCTTTATGTATGGTGGATTTGACACAATCAAATCAAACTTTGTTTTGAATGCAGAAAAAAGGTCTGCACATATAATATTTATTTTTAAATTATTTATCTTTGAATTTCTTAATGCTATCTTGCATGCTTTTTTATTTATATCAATTCCAAAAACTTCTGAATCAGGAAAAAATTTTTTTAAAAAAAGAGCAATACATCCAGAACCTGTTCCAAGATCAAGAATTCTTTCAGGATAAAATCTTTCTTTTTTTAAAAATTCTATAACCTCTATTAAAAGTGTTTCTGTTTCAGGTCTTGGTATAAAAACTCCTTCCTCAACATAAATTTCTAAATCATAAAAGGATACCTTTTTTGTAATATAAGGGACGGGGAAACCATTTTTAATCTTTTTGAAAGCAGATATTATCTCTTTTTCTTTTTTTTCATCTATAATAATTTCATCTTTATATATTTCTTTTAATGGAATAGAAAGAAGAGAAGTTAAAATATGATCAATATCATTTTTTTTATAAAATTTTTTTATTTCTCTTTTTATTTCACTTATCCTTTTCAAATTCTATTTCTTTTAATTTTTCTTCCTCTTCCTTTTCTTTCAATTTTTCAATTAATTCATCTATTTTCCCTTCAAGAATTTCTTCAAGATTATAAAGGGTTAAATTTATTCTATGGTCTGTTACTCTATTCTGCGGAAAATTGTAAGTCCTTATCTTTTCGCTTCTTTCCTGTGTTCCAATCTGACTTTTCCTTTTTTCCCTTATCTCTTTCTCCCTTTTTTCCCTTTCATATTCATAAATTCTTGCCTTTAAAATCCTTAAAGCCTTTGCCTTATTTTTATGTTGCGACCTTTCATCTTGGCACTGGACAACAATACCTGTTGGAATATGAGTTATTCTCACTGCTGAATCAGTGACATTTACATGCTGACCACCTGGCCCACTTGCCCTTTTAACTTCTATTTTGAGATCTTTCGGGTCTATTTCAACTTCAATATCTTCATATTCTGGCAATACAGCAACTGAAGCAGTTGATGTATGAATTCTTCCCGATGTCTCTGTTATTGGGATTCTCTGAACCCTATGAACCCCACTTTCATATTTTAAATTACCATAAGCATTTTTACCTTCTATAAGTAAAACAACTTCTCTTACCCCTCCTAAATCAGTTTCATGGATGTTTGTTATTGAAACTTTATACCCTTTACTTTCAGCATATTTTAAATAAATCTTCATTAAATCTTTTGCAAAAAGGGCTGCCTCTTCTCCACCTGCACCTGCCCTTATTTCAAGAATTGCATTTTTTTCATCAAGGGGGTCTTTGGGAATTAAAAGTTTCTTTATTTCTTTTTCAATTTCTTTCTTTTTAATTTCTAAATTATTTTTTTCTACTTTTATAAATTCTATCATTTCTTTATCCTTTTCTTCTTTTTCCATATCTTCAATATCCTTTATCTCCTTTTCTATTTTAAAATACTCTTTTATTTTTTCCTCAAGAGGTTTAAGCCTTTTATATTTCTCAAGTAAAGCAATATCTTTACCTTTGTATTCAGCAAGTTTATTTTCAATTTCCTCTATCATTTTAAGAATTTCATTAAAATTCATAGAATTTAAAGAATTTTAAGTAAAGAATTTTTATAACTTTCTAATTTTTGTTCATTTATACCCTTTATTTCTTCATTCTCTTCTTCAAGAACCCCTTTTAATTTATAAATCTCAATCAATTCTTTTAATTTATTTTCCTTTATCCCGGTAAAAATGGAAATCTTTTTAATATCACATGGAAAAAGTTTTTCCCGGTTTATCCATTTTAAAAAACTTAAAAACCTCAATTCCTCTGGATTAATTGAAAGAAATTTTATTTGCTCATCCGCTACTCTCAATCTTTCAATAAGCATATTTATAAGATATTCAATAAAGGGATTTTGTTTTATATATTCAATCAACGCTTCCCTATTCATTATCCTTAAGATAGTATCTCTTAAAGCCCTCGCAGATGCCGAGCGAGGCTTTCCATCAAGAGCAGACATCTCTCCAAAAACTTCACCTTCTTTTAAAATCGCAATTCTTTTCTCCTTACCTTCAATTTCTTTAAATATTTCTACTTCTCCTTTTTCTATTAAATAAATTTCGTCTCCTATTTCCCCTTCTTTAAATATTATCTCCCCTTCCAAAAATTCTTTCTCATATATCTTCATTCTTCAATTATCTCCACATTTGCTCTTGGAACAACTACAACATTACCATCCTCAAGTTCAACTTCAACAACCCTAACATTTGATTCAGTATCAATTTTTCTAAGTTCAGGAGGAAGAGATTTTACCTTACCTATTTTACCAAAATAGGGTTCCCTTATTATTCTTACTAAGGTTCCTACATTCATTCCCTCTTTTAAAGAATCGTCTTCTTCCTCAATTTTTACTTTTTCTTCATAGGAAACAATTATTTCTGGTCTTATAACTCCTGCTCTTATCTGTGTTGCACCATTACAGGAAGCCTTTTTACCATCAAGTTCTTGAAGAAGTTCAAATGTTCTCTTTGCCATCTTCATTTTCCCAAAACCTTCTGTAATTATTAAAGTTAAACCAGTATTTTCTGAGCCCGTTATTGCAACTCCTATATCATAACCAAGAAATTTTTTCAAATTCATATCATCTATACCCCCAACAACAATACCTTTTGCTCCTTTCTTTTTTGCTTCCTCAATAGCTTCTATTGTCACAAAAGAACCTCCAACCAGTATTTTACCGTTAACATCATCAGGGATTTTTTCAGGAGTAAGTTCCTCCTCTGGTGAATTCACAGCCAATTTTAAAACACCTATCACTTCACCACCAACCCCAAAAATACCTTGAATAAAACTTGCAATTGTCTCAACGATAACACCTTCATTTTCAATTATATCTATAACCTCACCATCAATATAGGCAAGAACTTCAACAGGGATAGGATTTTCCCTTATTATAACTTGCCCTGTAATAGAAGAAATTGATTCTATTATTCCATCACAGGGAGAAAATACTTTATTTTTAAAAAGGCCAAACAACCCTTTTGTCTCAGCAATAATTTCACCCTTTTTAACCTTATCCCCTTCTTTTTTCACCATAAAGGAAATAAGTTCGGATGGTGAAACACCCAGAAGTCCTGCAACATTAACTGGATGAACATTCCCTGGAATATCTGCCTTTGCAACCACATCCTCGGCTTTCACCCTTTGTCCTTTTGAAACAATTACTTTTCCTGGAAGTGGTAACCTTCTTTCTTTTCTAACCAAAGTTTTTCTTGCAACCTTTAATCCGGGAGTATAAGCATGTGCCATAATAAGTTTTTATGCCGGGGGAGGGACTCGAACCCTCATGGGAATTACTTCCCAGTGGATTTTAAGTCCACAGCGTCTACCTCTTCCGCCACCCCGGCTGAATATATTTATTATAAAATTTTGATATAAAAAAGTTCAAATTCTCTTTCTTAAAATTACCCTTATAAAAGGTGGTGATAATTCTTCAATATTTACTCCTTCAGGATGAATAATTTTTGGTGGGATATAATACTCTCCTTCACCAAATCCTGTTAGATTTATTATAGCAGTTATTTTTTCTGAATCTAAATCT
>JBDRZF010000144.1:0-4193 GCA_039803805.1 Caldifarciminota bacterium | reverse complement strand
TTAAATTTTCTTTTAAAACTTTGATTCCCTTTAAGGCATTTTCTTTTGGAATCTCAAGTCTTATATAGATGAAATCCCTTCTATGATAATAATCATCAAAGGGAAGATAAGGGTCATCATAAGTTTTTATTCTTGCTCCAATTTCTTCAAGTTGACTCAAATTTTTATATAAGATTCTTGATAAAATTTCAGATGCCCCTTTTCTTTCAATCATATTTCTATTCTTGATTAAAATGTTCATTGCAAATATTTTTGAATCTTGTTCATATTTGAATAAAACCTTTGTGCCTCCCGCAAATTTCCTTTCAATTTTATATATATTTGATTCTCCATAATCTTTTTCTTTTCCCTTTAAACTTGCAAATCCCCTTCTTTTTTCAAAATCATAATTTTTAAAGAAATTTTTAAAATCTTTGAATTTTGCCCTTTTTATTCTTTCATAAATTTTCTCCTCAAAGGGAGGTCCTCCAAAGGGTATGTAATAACTTTTAAATATGAGAGCATATGTATAATTTTCTTCATTATAAATCTTTTCATAAATTAAGGAATTTTTTGCTCCTTCAAAATCTTTTTCTTTTATATCAAGAATAAGTTCTTTTATAACTTTATCTATTTCGTTAAAAATTTTATCAGTTAAATCATTTTCATAGACTGCATAAAACTTTAAAATTGATGCCCCTTTTCTTGCAACATAATCAAAATGAATTTCTTCAATTCCTTCAAATTTATTCTTTATTTTTTCTTTTATCCTTTCTGAATTTAAAATTTTGTTTAAAATCATGAAATATTCAGAGAAATTTTCATTTAAAAGAGGTGCATTAAATCCTATTGTTATATAATTTTTTGTAAAATCACCTCTTTTTTTAAAAAATTCCTTTTCTTTATATTCAATCTTATTCATTTCAAAATAGATTCTTTCTCCTGGTGGATATTTACCAAAATAAATTCTTATCATTTCTAAAATCCTTTCAATTTCAAAATCTCCAACTGCAATTATTTTCATGTTCTGGGGTATATAATGCTTTTTCCAGAAATTTATTAAGTTTTCCTTTTTTAAACTCTTAATTGTTTCCTCATATCCTATTACAGGATTTGAATAGGGAAGTCCTGCAAATAGATATTTCATAGCATCTTCCTCATGAATATTTTCTTCTCTTTTTCTTTCCATATTCATTTCCTCAATTACAACATTTTTTTCCTTCTCAAATTCCTCATCTGGAAAATTTGATTCAAAAAGCATTTCAGAAAGAAGATAAATTCCTTTTTCAATCTCTTTAGAAGGGCCTGTAAAGAAAAAGGCTGTATAATCTTCTCTTGTAAAGGCATTTACATATATTCCGCTATTTGAAAATTCCTCATTTAGTTTTTCCCTTTTATAATTTTTTGTTCCATCAAAAAGCATATGCTCAAGAAAATGGGTAAGCCCGAGTTCTTCAGGATTTTCATAGGCACTTCCAGAAAGAATAATAACCATAAAACTTACAAGTGGATATTCCCTCTCTTCTTTGAGATATATTTCTATTCCATTCCAGAGATTAAATTTTAAATAAGAAATAAAAATAAAATATAAAAATTTCATAAGAATTAATTATATAGTATCTGTTTGGAGAATCTCAATTTTTTTCTTTATAATTTATATTTTATAAATGGAAAAAATAGGGATTGTTGGTTTTCCTAATGTTGGAAAAACTACTTTTTTTAATATTTTAACAAAGGCAAATAAAGAAGTGGCACCTTATCCTTTTACGACAAGAGGCAAGAATGTAGGGAAAGCAATTCTGGAAGACCCCTTTATTTTAGAGATAGGTGAAAAAATAAATGCAAAGGAGATAAGAAATGCTACAACTGAGATAATTGATGTTGCAGGGATAATAGAAGGTGCATCAAGGGGTGAGGGTCTTGGGAACGAATTTTTATCCTATATAAGAGAGTGTGAAGTTTTAATATTTATTTTAAGGGTTTTTAAAAATCCTGACATTCCAACACCCCTCAATGAAATAAATCCTTTAAAAGAATACCAAATTCTTTTGTCTGAACTTTATCTTTCTGATTTACAAAGAATTGAAAAACTTGAGGGAAAATTTTCAAAGGATAAAACAAAGGAAGGAATTGAAAAGTACAATTTTATATTAGAACTAAAAAATAAAATTGAAAAAGGTGAAAGATTTTTTGATAAAGAATTTGGTTTGCTTTCAGGTAAAGAAAGGGTAATTGTTTTAAATACCGATGGAGATAGAGATTTTTTGAAATGGGTAGATAAATTTGATGAAAAAGTTTATCCCTGTCCTTTAAAAATTTACGAAGAGATGGAAGGTATAGAGGAAAAGGAGGAGATGGAAAATCTTTTAAAAAAAGAAGGTAATTATTCTCCCTCTGATATTTTATGGGAAGCCTTTAAAAAACTCGGTTATATAATTTTTTATACAGTTAAAGGAGGTATTGTTTCTGCCTTTCCTATAAAAATAGGGACAAAAGCCTATGAGGCTGCTGGTAGAGTTCATTCTGATATTCAAAAGGGATTTATTAAGGCAGAAGTTGTTGATTTAAAAGATTTTTTAAATTATCCATCTTGGACTTTATTAAAAGAAAAAGGGCTTTTGAGAACAGAGGGGAAAGATTATATAATTAAGGATAGAGAAATAATAGAGTTTAAATTTTCTTAGGAGGGAATATGAGGGACTATGAGATGATGATGATTTTAGATGCAGAGATTCCTGAAGAGGGGAAGAAAAAAGTATTGGAGAAGGTTGAGAGTATGATAAAAGAAAGGAATGGGAAAATAAACGAAGTAATAGATTGGGGAATAAGAAAGTTTGCATATCCAATAAGGAAAAAGGAGGAAGGTCATTATTTTATAGTTAGATTTTCCTCATCACCAGAAGCTCCTTCTGAAATAAAGAAAGAAATGAGACTTATAAATGAGATTTATAGGGTTATGATAATTAGAGAAGATAATGTAAAGTCAGTTAAAAAAAGGAGAACTTAAATGGCAGATTTAAAAATTCCTCGTGTCAATTATGTTCTACTCTCAGGAAGACTTACAGATGATCCACAAATGACTTTTACTCCAAAAGGAACTCCTGTAACAAAATTCAGAATTGCTTCTTCAAGATTATATAAAGATCCATTAACAGGTGGTTGGAAAGAAGATACACTTTATATAGATATTAAGACATTTGGAGAACTTGCAGAAAGGTGTCATAAGAGGCTTTCAAAGGGTTCACCTATTTTACTTGAAGGAAGATTAAATTATAGATCATGGGAAACATCCAATGGTCAAAAGAAAAGTTTAATAGAAATAATAGGTTTGAGAATCCAGTTTTTAGAGAAAAAAGCAGAAGAAATTCAAGAAGAAATACCCGAAGAAGAAGGAATTATTGAAGAAGAGCCCGATGAGGATTTACCTTTTTAAAAGGAGGTTTTTATGGCAAAATGTGAATTTTGTAAGAAAAATATAGGGATTATAGATTATAAAGATGTTGAAACTTTAAAAAAATTTTTAACACCAAGAGGAAAAATAGTTTCAAGAAGACAAACAGGACTTTGTGCATATCACCAAAGAAAACTTGCCCTTGCGATAAAAAGAGCAAGAGAAATGGCTTTATTGCCTTTTGTTCAAGTTTATTATTTATAATAAAATGAAGATAATATTACTTGAAGATGTAGAAGGGCTGGGTAAAAGAGGGGAGATTTTGAATGTAAAAGATGGATATGCAAGAAATTACTTAATTCCAAAGGGACTTGCAAAAGAGGCAACAGAAAGTGTTTTAAAAGAGTATGAGGAGATGGAAAGATTGAGGAAGAAGAAAGAAGAAAAAAGAAAGAAAAAGGCTGAAGAGTTAAGAGAAAAGATTGAGAAATTATCAATAACTTTTTATCTCAAGGGAAAGGAAAAGGTTTATGGTGCAATTACATCTCATGACATAGTTGAAGAGTTAAATAAAAGGGGGATTGAGATAGAAAAAGGGAGTGTGAGACTTAAAAAACCATTGAAAGATCCGGGCTTTTATGAAGTTCCATTGAAACTTCACCCCGAAGTTGAGGTGAATTTAAAAATATGGATTGTTAAGGAAGAAAGTGAATAGTTTTTTCTTTTCCCATTTTTTATTAGCTCATTTTCTTGTTGATTATCCCTTTCAAACAGATAAACTTTTTGAAACAAAGATGAAGAAGTTTTATGGTGTTTTAATTCA
>JBDRZF010000143.1:0-4202 GCA_039803805.1 Caldifarciminota bacterium | reverse complement strand
TCAAAAATAACAGGATAGAAAAATAAAAAATTGTAAAAAAATTGATTAAAGAATATATTTTTTCATCTTCTTTTTTTTCTTCCCAATAAGGTATGAATCTTGTAAAAACAAAGGGTAATCCCATTATAAGAGTTTGAGATAATATAAGGGAACCGCCTAAATAGGTAAAATAGACTCCTACTTTTTCAGGATTTAAAAAATTGGTAAGAATTTTGAGAATAAAAAAATTTAATAAAAGGTTTAAAAAATAGGAAGTTATTAGAAAAAATAAATTTTTTATATACCTCAACTTGTTCTTTCTTTTTTCAGAGCAATAACCGACTCGTAAGGAATTAGAATTTTGCCTATTTCCTTTTTACTATCATGGCCAAATCCGTGGAAATCGCTTCCACCTGTTTTTAAAAACTTATTCTTTTCGGCAAATTCTAAAAGTTCTTCTAAATAATTTTGATTATCAGGATGCCATACCTCAATACCTTTCAATCCATATTTTTTTAAAAATAGAAAATACTCTAAATCATAATACTGACCGGGATGAGCAAGAACGGGTATACCTTCACTTTTTATAATTATATCAATTCCTTCTTTTACTCCAATTTTATATTTAGGAACATATGCAGGGGAAGAATAGCCTATATATTTCTCAAAAGCATCATCTACACTCTCTGCGTATCCTTTTTTAACAAGTACTTTTGCGATATGAGGTCTTCCTATTGCATGGGCATTGTTGCTTTCTCTAAAAACTTCTTCTGCTTCAATTTTTATCCCCATTTTTTTTAACTTCTCTACTATTTTATAAACTCTTTTTACCCTTTCCTCTCTGAATATTTTTAAATATTCAAAAAGAGGACTATCTTGAGTATTAATATAATAACCCAAAAGATGTATATCTTTATTTTCTTCTCTTACTGATAATTCAACAGCAGGTATTATCTCAATATCGGTATTTATATTCTTTATTTCTTCAAAACCTCTTACAGTGTCATGATCTGCAATCGCAATTATATTGAACCCTATTTCTTGACATAAAAGAATTAAACTATGAGGTGAAAGTTCACCATCAGAGGCATTTGTATGAAGATGAAGATCTATTTTCATTTATCCTTTTTATCTAAAAGTTTAATCTTATTCGCAAGTTGGATTATTTTTTCTTTTAATTCTTTATAAGTAGGATCCTTTTCATATAAAATTTTATAATATTTAATGGCCTCTCTAAAATTATTGATTGCCTCATATGCTTTACCAAGTTCATAATATATTCCTCTATCTTTTTCTTCATCTCCTGTTTTGATATTTAAGGCATTTAATAAATTCTCTATTGCCATATCATATTTTTTTATTTCAGCAAAAATTTGTCCAAGATAATAATATGCCTCCTTTTTTACCTTTTCATCTCCTAAAAGTGCTTTCTTTAAATTAACAATTGCTTCCTCAAAAAGACCTAACTCTTTCATTGCCATACCTACTTCTAAAGCATAAACTGGATCAACCTTTTCCGCATGAGTATATATAGATTCCTTTATATGGTTAAATATTTCTTTTTCCTCCTTTTTTAAAGAAAATTTTTCTTCCTTTTCCAGTTCTTTTCTTATCTCCTCCCCAAGGTCAATAAAACCAGTTTCAGAAACAATTTCCGCTTCCTCTATAACCTCTTCCTTTACTCTCTCCTCTTTCTTTTCTTCCTTTTTTGTAATAACTTCTTCTATTTCAACCTTTTTTTCCAATTTTGCTAAAAGATCAGGAGCAATTATCATAAGTCTTTCTCTTGCCTCTCTACAGTTAGGGTCAGCCCTTTTCAGAATCTGAAGATACCAAAGTTTTGCCTTTTCTTTATCTCCCCTTTCATAGAGACAATTTGCAAGTTCAAGAAGAGACTCAACTAAAAGATTTTTATCTTTTATCTGCTGAGCTATTTGAACAAGTTTTTGTCTTGCTTGAAGTTCAAGGGGAAAAAGATCACTGATTTTTTTATATATTCTAATCGCATTCATAAAGTCTTGTTCTTTATAATATCCATCTGCTGCTGTATAATATTCTTTTAAGGCTTCTTCTTTTTCACCTAACTCTAAGTATAAATCACCCATTTCAACTATCTGCTCCCATTTCTTTAGTTTTATTTTAGGTTCAATTTCTTCTTTTTCTTTCAAAAATTCTTCTTTAGAAATTTCTTCAACAGGGAGTTCTTTTTTAGAAACATCTTCTTTTAATTCTTGCACTTCTTCAACCCTTTCCTCTTTTTTCTCTTCTTTTGGCTTTATAATAAATTCCCGGAATCCAACCCCTTTTCCTTTTAATAAATCTTCAACCGAATAAAACTCTTTTTCTTCCTCATCTTCTCTCTCAACTTTTTCTATTTCTTGAGTCTCCTCAATTTCTATCTTTTCTTCACCTAAAATTATCTGGATTTCCTCCATCTTTTCTCTTATTTCCATTAATTTATCCTCTCTTCCAATTTTTTTATAATGTTCAAATATATCTTTATATATCTTCAAGGCTTCTTTTGGAAGATTATGAAGAAGATAGAGTTCAGCAACTTCTTTTTTAAGTAAAATGTTTTCTGGAATTAATTGCATCAATTTTTTATAAATCTCAAAAGCCTTTTCAATTTCTCCTTTTTGGTATACATAATCAGCATATTCATGAAGTGTTTTCGCTGCTTCTGTTATCATGCCTCTTTGATAATAAGACTCAGCAAGGTCTATTAAAAGTTCTTTTCTTGTTGGTTCTATTTCAAGTATTTTTTTATATAGGGGAATCAAATAAGAATGAGCATCGTGTTTTTTATATCCTTCCACTGCTTTTAAATAATATTCAAGAGCCTCTTTTTTATTTCCAAGTTTTCTATGTAATTCCCCTATTTTCTGATAAATAGTTTCATCAACAGCATTTGGATAATTTAGAAGTTTTTGAAGTTCTTGAAGAGCCTGTTTATAAAGTCCCTGTGCTTGATATTCGGCTGCTTTCTTCTTTATTTCAAGGATTTCTTTATCCTCCCTCATTTAATTCCCCTCATATTCGCAACCCTTTCTATTATCTCCTCATTTACTTTATCCCTTTTTGCAAGATAAGCCTCCAAAAGAGCTGAATCACATATTATATTTATAACTCTCGGAATACCATGAGAATATAAAATAATTTTTTCTATCGCCTTTTTTGTAAAAATTTCCCTTGTTCCTCCACATTTCTCTATTCTAAAATTTATATAATTTTCGATTTCATCTTTTGGGATTTCACTTAATTCTGCCCATATTGCTATTCTTTGATAAAATGGAACATAAGTTTTTAAATTTTCTGCAAGATCTTTCGAACCTACAAGTACTAAATGAAATATCTTTTCTATACCAATTTCAAGATTTAACAAATTCCTTAAGTCCTCCATAACTTCTTTATTCTTTATTTTATCTGCTTCATCTATAAGAAGAACCATTTTTTCATTCCTTTCTTCATATCTTTCCATAATTTTTCTAACAAGAACAGAAAAAACATCATTTTCTTTTTCTTCAATTCCATAAAAATTAAGTAATTTTTTCAAAAACCATTTTCTATCAAATCCCGAATGAGCACATATAATAAGAAGGGGTTCATAATTTTGATTTTCATAGAGATTTAAAAGAATTTTCCTTAAAAGTATACTTTTTCCTGTTCCTGCATCTCCTGTAATTGCAATAGCACCTCTATTATTTTCAATTGAAAAAATAACCCTCAAAAGAGCCTCTGAATGGGGTTTTGATTCATAAAAAAGTTTTGGATCCGGAATCATAGAAAAAGGATCTTGTTTTAATCCAAAATATTCATATATTTTCATCTTTTTCCTCCTAATAAATAATTATAATTCTCTCATCAAATCCCCTTCTTTGTTCTTCAGGTTTTTCTTGAACAAATTCCTGAATAACTTCAACTTCTTCAATTACTTCTTCCTCTGGCACAACTACAACTTCTTCCCCTTTAATTTTTCTAAGCCTTTCTTCAATATCCATAAAATCAGGATTTTTTTCATATATTCCGCTTAAAATTTCAAGAGCAGAATTTATATCACCAAGTTTTTCATAAGAAATCGCTTTAAAATATTTCAAAATATCCTCCTTTTCTAAATCAAGATCTTCTATTTCAATAATTTTTTCATATTCTCCTATTTCATAAAGAGAATAAAGGTAATATTCTATAAATTTATCAAGAGAAATATTCTTTTTTAAAATACTCTC
>JBDRZF010000142.1:0-4204 GCA_039803805.1 Caldifarciminota bacterium | reverse complement strand
TTGATTGTGAGAAGGTTATTACAGATATTAAAACTGCTGAAATAATAAAACATGCATCAAATGCATTCCTTGCAACAAAGATATCCTTCATAAATATGATTTCTGATTTATGTGAAAAGGTTGGTGCTGATATAGATCTTGTTGCTTATGCAATGGGACTTGATAAAAGAATAGGAAAGGAATTTTTGAAAGCAGGAATAGGTTATGGTGGTTCATGTTTTCCAAAAGATATAAAGGCTTTTAAAAGAATAGGAGAAGAATATAAACTTGATTTTTCATTACTTGAATGTGTTGATAGAATAAATCTTCAAAGACCTTATAGATTTTTTGAAAAGGTAAAAGAAGCATTATGGAGTGTAAAGGATAAAATTCTATGTGTATGGGGACTTTCCTTTAAGCCTGATACTGATGATATAAGGGAAGCACCAAGTATAAAAATAGTGAAAATTTTGTATGAAGAAGGTGCAATTTTAAATTTATATGATCCAAAAGCAAATGATGCTTTTAAAGAAATATATCCTCCAAATGAAAGGATAAGATACTTTAATAACCCTTATGAAGCAGCAAAAAGGGCACATGCAATATTAATATTAACAGAATGGGAAGAATTTAAAAATGTTGATTTTGAAAAATTAAAATCCCTTGTGGAAATACCAATAATTGTTGATGGAAGAAACATTTTTGAAAAAGAGAAAGTTTGTAAAAATGGATTTTCTTACTACCCTATAGGTAAAAAACCATGCGAATCCTTATAACGGGTGTTTGTGGTTTTATAGGCTCGCATCTTGCTGAAAGATTTTTAAGAGAGGGAAATGAAGTTTTTGGAATTGACAATTTTTTAACAGGAAAAAAAGAAAATCTTGAAATACTTTTAAAATATAAAAGTTTTAGTTTTGAAAAAAATAGTGTTGAAAATTTTAAAAAAAATGAAAAATTTGATTTAATAATACATCTTGCTTCATGTGCCTCACCAAAGGACTATTTAAAATATCCTCTTGAAACAATGAGTGCAAATTCAATTGGAACATGGAATTTACTTGAAATTTCAAAAGAAGTTAATGCAAGATTTTTATATGGCTCAACATCAGAGGTTTATGGTGACCCCCTTGAAAATCCACAAAAAGAAGAATATTATGGAAATGTTAACCCTGTTGGTGAAAGAAGTGTTTATGATGAATCAAAGAGATTTGGCGAAGCCTTATGTATGGCTTATTATAGAAAATTTAAACTTGATGTAAGAATAGTAAGAATATTCAATACTTATGGACCGAGAATGAAAATGGATGATGGAAGGGTAATACCAAATTTTATAACTCAGGCTTTAAGAAATGAAGATTTAACAATATATGGAGATGGAAATCAAACAAGAAGTTTCTGTTATGTGGATGATTTGATTGAAGGAATCTATAGATTTTCTTTAAAAGAAAATGTTAAAGAAAGAATAATAAATCTTGGGAATCCAAATGAAATAAGAATAATAGATTTGGCAAGTATGATTTTAAAATTAACAAATTCAAAGTCAAAACTAAAATTTTTACCAATTCATCCTGACGATCCCAAAAGAAGGTGTCCTGATACTCAAAAAGCAAAAATTGAAATTAACTGGGAACCAAAAGTAAATCTTAGAGAGGGTCTTTTAAAAACAATAGAATATTTTAAAAATATTTTATAGGAGGTTTTATGGAAATTTTAAATTATGACATAATAATTGTTGGAGCAGGTCTTGCAGGTTTAAGGGCAGCAGTAGAAGTTTGCAGGAAAAATGAAAAGGTAAAAGTTGCAATTGTTTCAAAGGTTATGCTTATGAGGGCACATTCAGTATGTGCAGAAGGTGGAACAGCAGCAGTTTTGAATCCTGAAGCAGGTGACTCCTTTGAACTCCATGCATGGGATACTGTAAAGGGTGCTGATTTTTTAGCAGATCAGGATGTTGTTATGAGGTTTGTTAAAATGTGTCCTGAAGAGATATATTTACTTGAACACTGGGGAATACCATGGTCAAGAAAAGAAGACGGAAGAATAAATCAAAGACCCTTTGGAGGACATACATATCCAAGGGCAACATTTGCGGAAGATAAAACAGGTTTTTTTGAAATGCAAACATTATATGACACTTTACAAAAATTTGATAACTGGGACAGGTTTGAAGAGGTATTTGTTACAAAATTATTTATAGAAGATGGAAAATTTCATGGATTATATGCCTATGATATGGTGAATGGGAAATTTATTGTTTTAAAGGGAAAGGCAGTAATAATGGCAACAGGTGGTGGAGGAAGAATATACGCTTTTACAACATTTTCTCACAGTGTAACAGGTGATGGGCTTGCTCTTGCTTATAGAGAAGGTGTGCCTTTAAAAGATATGGAATTCATGCAATTCCATCCAACAGGTCTTGTTCCATCAGGAATTTTAATGACAGAGGCATGCAGAGGAGAAGGAGGATATTTAAGAAATAATAAAGGTGAAAGATTTATGGAAAAATATGCACCTGATAAAATGGAACTTGCCCCAAGGGATATAATTTCAAGGGCTGAAATGACAGAAATACTTGAAGGAAGAGGATTTAAAGGTCCTGAAGGACTTGATTATATCCATCTTGATTTAACTCATCTTGGAAGAGAAAGAATTTTAGAAAGACTTCCCTTAATAAGAGAAGTAACGATAAAATATATAGGGCTTGACCCAATTGAAAAACCAATTCCTGTAAGACCTGTTCAGCATTATACAATGGGAGGAATTGATGTTGATATTGATGGAAGAAGTAAGGTTCCAAACTTATTTGCAGCAGGTGAGGTTGCCTGTAATGGGCTTCATGGAGCAAACAGGCTCGGAACAAATTCAACAGCAGAATGCCTTGTTTGGGGAAGAATAACAGGTGAAAAGGCACTTGAATTTGTTTTAAATGAAAAATTTGAGCCAAAAATAAGTGAAGGAAAAATAAAGGATGAAGAAAATAGAATTAAGAAAATATTTGAAATGGATGGTAAAGAAAATTTATATACTTTGAGAAAAGAGTTAAGGCAAACAATGGATAAATATGTTGGTGTTTTTAGAGATAAAGAGGGACTTGAAACAGCAATAAAAAAGATAAGGGAAATAAAAGAAAAAATTAAAAATGTTAAAATAAATGACAAAAGTCTTTATTATAATACTGACTTAACATCCTATCTTGAACTTGAAAATATGGTAGATGTAGCAGAGGTTGTTGCAGTTTCAGCACTTGAAAGAAAAGAGTCAAGGGGAGCACATGCAAGAAGGGATTATCCAAAAAGGGATGATGTAAATTATTTAAAACATACAATTGCTGAATATACAAAGGATGGACCAAAAATTTCTTATAGAGATGTAAAAATTACAATATGGAAACCTGTTGAAAGAAAATATTAAGGAGGGAAAAGTGGTAAAAAATAAAAGGGGAATTTTAGGGTGGTTTTATCTAAAAGGAGGAAATTTTGAAAGATATCTTTACGCACTTCATAGGATAACAGGGTTTATCCTTGTTGTTTATATAACATTTCATATAATTCTAATGGGTTCAAGAAGTTTTTCTGAAGATGCGTGGGAAAAAGTTCTTGGATTTTTAGGAATAACTATTGAAAATGGAGTTTATAAAGTAAATCCTTTAGTTCATTTTCTTGAATATCTTCTTATTCTTGCAATCCTTTTTCATGCCTTTAATGGAATGAGACTGATATTCACAGAAATTGGATTTTTAATTGGAAAACCATCAAGACCTGAATATCCCTATATTCCAAAATCAATAGTTTCTTCACGCCCCTTTATGATTTTCTTGATGATAATAGCCTTTTTCTTTGCAATAATTGGAATATATGAATTCTTTTTAATTCATTAAGGAGGGTAAGATGAGAAAAATAGTTTTCTGGGGAATGCATCTTTTAGCAGGATTTTTAATATTTTTCTTTCTCTTATGGCACATTTTCTATATGCATTATCACTCATTAACAAAAGCAATTGGATTTGGAACCCATTATCCTCTTATTTTTTCAGAAGTTGTTGCAAGAACAAAAACAAATAGTTTTAAAATTGCCTATGTTTTATTTTTGATTTTTGTCCTTTATCATGCCTTCTATGGATTAAAAAATATCTTAATTGAAACAGAATTTGGGAAAAAATTTGAAATTCCCTTAAAAATTCTGATTATATTATTTGCAACATTTCTTTTTATATATGGAATTTTCAC
>JBDRZF010000141.1:0-4231 GCA_039803805.1 Caldifarciminota bacterium | reverse complement strand
TAAAATTTGCTCCTGGAATTTATTTTTTAAGAATTTTATCACCTGAGTTTAAAAAAACTGAAAAGATAATTTTCTGGAGGGAATGATGAAAAAAATGATTTCCTTTTTAATTTTAATTACAGGGTGCGGTCATAATTTTAATAATGGGAACGATTGGAAAAATTCTAAACCTGAGAGAATTATAAAAAATCAATCCGTTTCATTTTTTAATCCTTATTTAACTTCAACAAACACATTTGAAAGTTTATATATTAAGCAAATAATTGATAGTTTAGGTGGAAAATCTGTATCCTTGGCATTCAGCAATAGAGGTGTTTTAAAACTACATTGTGTTTATGAAAAGGATAACAAAATTTATTATAGTGAGAAAATAAAAAATGGCCCATGGACTCCACCATTTATACTTTCACATCCAAATAAACCTGCATATAACCCTTCAATAGAAGTTCATGGCGATTCCTTATATGCTGTATGGAAAGAAAATTATGATGGAAGAGGAGAACAGGAAGTATTCAGGAGAAGGAAAAAAGTAACAACACCTTATTATGCATGGTCAAACGCAGAACTTATTTCAAAAAACTTACAAAATTATGATTTCCGCTAAATTAAAAATAAAAAAAATTTTTTTATTATTTATCATTGTTCTTAATTTAAAAGCGGTAGATTTTGTTTTGATTGACTCATTTAATGATGCACCGAATCATCCAGGTGTTGCGATAAAATGTGGAGATCTTGATAACGATGGAAATAGAGAAATAATATTTGTAAGCGACTCTATTTTTTACAAAAGAATATTTATATATGAATATTCCACTACCGGATTTTATCATGCTCATACTGTTCCTGTAGAAAGTATACCTGAGTGGCCATATCTTGATTTAGAATTTGGAATGGGAGATTTTGATAATGATGGAAAATCAGATATTTTTCAAACATTTGTTAATGGAACAAATATGATGGAACATTTTCAAGTTGTTGAATCCCGGTTCATTAATTCTTATCCTGACACTATAATATGGAAAGATTCTATATATATAAATGGTAACGGTCCCGGCAATTGCATATGGGTAGGAGATTTTGACCATGATAGTAAAAATGAAATAGTAATGTATAAAGAAGATGATGAAAGTGGTGTGTTAATTTATGAAAACCAGGGAGACAATTTTTATACCTTAAAATTTTTCAAAAAATATACATATGGTTTTCCTTGGGGAGGTGCTGACTTGGGAGACCTTGACATGGATGGTTATCCTGAAATATTTTTTGGAGAAGGTATAGGCTCTCCTACACATCCCTTAAAAGTATTTGAATTTACTGGAAATGATTCACTTATTCATGTGGCAGATGCTTATATTTATTTATGGGACTCAAGTAATTTATACGATGTTGTGTTCTGTGGCGATGTTAATGGTAATGGGAAACCAGAATTAATGATTCATGGAACAGATTTTATAAGTATGTATACTAACCGTGATAATATATGGCTCATAGAAGCAACAGGTGATAACCAATATGAACTTGTGTGGTGTGATTCACTTCATACACCAGCAGACCAGGAAATGGGTTGCAGGTCATCTGCAGGTGATGTCACAGGTGATGGTATTCCTGAAATCATCCTCTCTTTAACAACAGCAGTTCGAATCATTCAATATATTCCGGGTTACGGATATGCCTATATATGGCAGAAACAGTATGCATACAATACAGGAAATATATCAACAGCAGTTTATGATATTAACAACAATGGAATAAACGATGTTATTATTTCTGTTCAGCATCAGGTAGAAAATAGAGTAACATATATTTATGAGAAGGCATTTTCAATTTCAGAAAAATATTTAAAAATAACCCCTTATTTTTATGTCCTTCCAAAAATAACTTCTGACAGTTTAAAAATATCTTATTTCCTTAAATCATCAAAATCTGCTGATTTTTATGTTTATAATATTTTAGGTGAAAAAGTTTATTTTAAAAAAATTAAAAAAGAAGGTGAATTTTATTTAAATTTAAAAAGATTAAAATTTGCTCCTGGAATTTATTTTTTAAGAATTTTATCACCTGAGTTTAAAAAAACTGAAAAGATAATTTTCTGGAGGGAATAATTATGAAAATATTTTTATTTATATATGTGTTTTTTACAGGAATTTCAAATAGATACAACAACTTATATAAGACCTGCTTCATGGCTTCAGTGGTTTCCTGATGTTGAATATTTTGACACACTTTTTATTGTTATATGGGAAACTTTCTGGTGGGGTGGTAGTAAAGATGAAGTAAAGGGATGCAGGATAACAAAAGATGGGAAACTCATAGATACAGTTGCAATTGATCTATTCTCTCAGTCTTCTCGGCCCTTCCCTAGGCTTGAAGGAGGAGACACCATCTGTTTGTTAACCTGGTGGGATGGTCTTTATCCACATCCACATTCTCACGGGATGATTATAAAAAAAGATTGGACAACTGGAAATAATGTTATCTATCCAACAAACTTGGGTACAGTTTCAAGTATAGGGTGGGATGGCTCATATTTCTTTGCTGTTTTTAATAATGGTGATAGCATAACCTTAGGTAAAATTGATAGAGAAGGAAATTTAATAAGCACAAATGTTTTAAATCCAGAAATAGGCAATCTGAAATGGGAAACTTGCATAGAATGGAATGATAGTATAGGAATAGTGGTATGGGGGAAATATTCTCCTTTAACACGGGCAGCTATTATAAATCATGAAGGAATCGTTTTAAATTACATCACTGTTAATCAAGTAGACTTTCGACTTTTTAAATTGGCTTATACGGATAGTATATTTATGCTCATATTTCTAAAATATGAAACAGATAGTTTATATTTTCAAAGATTCTCCTATGAAGGTGAACTTATTGATTATAACCCTGTATTTTTAACAAAGGTCTATAATATGCACTCTCTGCCAAAAATAGTAGCAGGTAATTCCAAATTCCATATATTCTGGCACGACTCACTCCACAATATATGGATGTGCCGAGTTGAAAAAAACGGGACAATAGACACGATTCTTAAAATCATCTCAGAACCAGCAATTTGTACATTTCCTCTGGATGCCTGTTTTAACGGTGAAAATTTTTATCTTGTTTGGCCTGATTTAAGGGATTCCACCTCAAACCCTTATATAAGAAGAGAAGAGATTTATGGTGCAGTTCTTGATATCAATGGAATACCTTCCAACTCGGGAAGTTTAATTTCCTATGAATTTTTCTCAACCTTTAATCAACTACATCCCTTTGCCCAGGGTATTGGAAATAGATTTTTTATTTTCTGGGAGGATGAAAGAAAACTTAACAAGGATATTTATTTAAAAATATTCAATAAAGATGGAAATCCACTTCAAGATACTCCTTATATATTCATGCAGGATACAATGGATGAAAAGAAGATAAAAGTTGCGTATTGCGAAAATAATCTTTTAGTATGCTGGGAAAAGAATATGGATTTATATGGACAGATTCTTGATTCTTTGGGAAATCTTATTGGTGAAAAAATAATTGTTTGTAATTCCCCTTATATTCAAACTAATTTATCTCTTACATATTCAGATTCAATTTATTTTTGTGTATGGGAAGACCAGAGAAACGGTTTTTATCCTGAGATATATGGAGCAAGAATAAAAATAAATGGAGAAATTATTGATACAAATGGTATTTTAATATCAACTGCTCCTGGAGGCTCATTCTATCCTAAAATATGTGCAATTGATACAATTTTTTTGGTAGTATGGGAAGATAGAAGAAATGGCAATCCCGACATATATGCGTGTAGGGTAACAAAAAGCGGAATTGTTCTTGAACCACATGGAATACCTGTTTGCACTGAAGCACATTACCAAAAATATCCTGCTACTCGTAAGTTAAACGATAAATTCATTATCATATGGCAGGATTTAAGGAATGGAAACTATGATTTATATTTTTCAAGAATAGATTTAAATGGTAATGTGCTTGAACCTGATGGAATCCCATTTATAGCAACAGGGGATGAAGAAATATCACCTTTCATTCCCGCATCAAATATCCCATTTGTTATGTGGTATAGAATCTCTTCTTATTATGATTTTCTTGGTGGAATTATTGATACAAGTGGAAATCTTTTATATTATAAAAAACTTATACCTGATGCATCATACAGGCAAAATCCCTCTATTTTTATAATGCCTGATTCAACATACTTTATTGTTTATGAAAAAAGAGAACAGAATGA
>JBDRZF010000140.1:0-4274 GCA_039803805.1 Caldifarciminota bacterium | reverse complement strand
GAAAGGAGGTTTAAAATGAACATGGTGTTAATCTTTTTAATGTTAACAGGGAATGATATTTTAAAAAAAGTTGAGGATAACTATAATGCACCTTGTGATAGAGCTAGCGAAATTAAAATGGTTCTTGTTAAATCAGAGGGCAATCAAAAGGAAAGAGAGATGAAAATATGGATGAAAGGAAAGTATAAAAAACTTTTTGTTTTTAAATCTCCTGCAGAGGTAAAAGGAGTAGGTTTTCTTGTTCTTTCAGATGATGAACTTTACCTTTATCTTCCTGCTTTTAAAAAAATAAGAAGGATTGCTTCCCATGTGAAAAATGAGGCATTCATGGGGACAGATTTTTCTTATAATGACCTTGCAAAGAGTGAATTTACAAAAAACTATAATGCAGAAATAAAGGAAGAAAATGAAAATCAATATGTTCTTGAACTTACTCCAAAAGAGGGTTCTGATGTAGAATATTCAAAACTTATAATGTTTGTAAATAAAAAAGTTTTTCTTCCTGATTCGGTAAAATTTTTTGACAAAGGGAAAAATCTTTTAAAAATAATGAGAAATAAAAAATTTAATCAAATTAAAAATTATTGGGTGATTTCTGAAATTGAAATGGAAAATGTAAAAAATAAACACAAAACAATAATGAAAACAATTAAAGAGGAACTTGATTTAGGGCTTTCAGACGGAATTTTTACACAGAGAAATCTTAAAAGAGCAGAATAAGGAGGTAATATGAAAAGAATACTTATTATTTTATTCTTTTTCAGTCTCCTCTACTCTATTGAAATTGAAGGTGAAGCAAAAATCAATAATTCTTATCTTATCCAGCCAGATATCTTTCAAATAGATACCATAAAACCTATCCCTTATATGTTTCATCAACTTGAAATCAATTTGAAAGATAAAAAAGAAAATTATGAGTATGGAGCATCCCTGCTTTTTAGATTATGGGCAAAAAATACAGAAACAAGCCTTTTAAAACTTTCAAACCCTTCTTATAAACTCAAACCCCATTTATGGGAACTTTATTTAAATCTATACAGTTTTATATTTGAAAATATTGATGTTAAAATAGGAAAACAAAGAATTGCCTGGGGAACAGCTGATAGATTGAATCCAACAGATATTTTAAATCCTTATGATTTGCAAAATCCATTTGACTTTGGAGAAAAGATACCTTCAGAGGCAATTGTAATTGATTTATATCTTCCAAAAGAATTTACTTTAGAAGGAATTTTTTTACCTAAATTCGTGCCTCCACTTTTGCCCGAAGGAGAATTCCCAATTTTGGAAAACGCTCAATTTCCCGGGATTAAAGACACAATTATATATCCCTCTTCTAAAAATCCAATGTTTGCAGGAAAGATTTATGGAAAATTTTTAAAATTCAATTCTTCGTTATCCTATTTTTATGGTTTTGATAATTTCCCAATTTTCAAGGGAATAAGAGTGTACCATGATACAATAATAAAGGCTTTATATTTTTTCCCGAAAATTCATATGATAGGATTTGATTTTGCTGGAGAAATTAAAAGTGTAGGAATATGGGGAGAAATAGGGTATTTTATACCAAGAGATACTGTAATAATAATTATGCCAATACCAATTCCTCATGAGGATACGATTTTAAGTAAACCCTATGTTAAATCTACTTTTGGATTTGACTACACTTTTAAAAATGGAATTTATATCAATTTTCAATGGAATCATGGCTTTTTCTTTGAAAGATATAGCCCAAGCATTCCATACTCTATTCATGATTATTTTGTTTCAAAAATTGAGAAAAAATTCTTTGAAGAAAAATTAAAAATTGGAATAGCGGGAATTTATGAAATTGCAAACTGGGATTTCCCTAAAGATAATTATGGTTATTCAATGATACCAGAAATTTCCTATAAACCTCACGATAATGTTGAAATAAATTTAGGAACTATAAGCATTCATGGTAAAGGGCAAAGTCTTTTAGGCTCCTGGAAGAACTTCGATCAATTTTATTTGAACTTAAAAGTGAGTTTTTAAAATGAAGAGAATAATTAAAAAATATTCAAATAGAAAATTATATGATACAGAAGCATCAAAAATGATTACCATTCCGGAACTTGCAAATTATGTAAAAGAAGGAATTGATTTTCAGGTAATTGATAACGAAACCGGTGATGATATAACGGATTTAACCCTTGTTCAAATTTTAATGGAAATAGTAAAAGATAGAAAAGAATTTTCTTCAGCCCCTTATATTTTAAGAGAAATCATAAAATCGGGTAAATCAACAGTTATTGAATTTATAAAAAATTCTCTTCTTGCCTCAATAAATGCAATCTCTTTAACAGAACAGAAGGCAAGGGAAATTGTAAGAAATCTTATAGATAAAAAGAAAATAAGTGAGAAAGAAGGCGAAGAATTAAAAAATTTATTGATTGAATCTGCAAGAGAAAGGGAAAAAATACTTGAAGAAAAAATAAAATCAATCCTTGATGAAGCACTCAAAAAAATAGGGATAACATCAAAAAAGGAACTTGAAGAACATTTAAAAAATAACATAAGAGAAATACTTTCAGAAATAGGAGTATCTGAGAATAAAATAAAAGAAATGGATGAAATAAAGGAAGATTTAAAAGAAATAAAGAAAGACCTGAAAGAAATTTTAAGAAAACTTAAATAAAAATGACCAAAATCATAGATTTTTTAATTAAAAAAAGAATTTTTTATTTAATTCTCGTTATCTCTTTAACTATCTTTTCTATTTTTGGTATATCAAAACTTAAGGTTCAGGGAGATATCTTAAAGGCGCTTCCTCCAGATGAACCTTACATAAAAATTTTTAACAAAATAGGAGAAGAATTTGAAGGGAATTTGATCGGGATGATTATATTAAAGGGTGAGCCTGATATATTTAATGAAAAAACATTTAAGAAAATTCAACAGCTTACAGAGGAATATAAAAAAATAGAGGGGGTTTCTGGTGTAACAAGTCTTGCAGATATTATGGATATTAAAAAAATAGAAGGGGGAATAGAAGTTGGTAAACTTCTGCCCGCAAATTATATTCCAAAAACAAAAGAAGAATTTGACAGTTTAAGAAAATATATAATGTCAAAGGATAGATTCAAAGGTGTAATAGTTTCAAAGGATGGTAAATATGCTTCAATTATAATAAGATTCTCTCAAGAGGGAGATAAAGAAAAAACTGCTTTAAAAATAAGAGAGATAACAGAAAAAATTAAAGAAGATTTTGAGGTTTATTATAGTGGGATTCCCCTTGTAGTCATATTTGTAAATGAAATGATAAGAAAGGAAATAACAAGATTGATTCCTTTTTCAACAGTTATAATTGCTTTTATTTTATTTTTAGGATTCGGAAATTTAGAGGGAGTTATACTTCCGATTTTGGTTGTTTTAATTTCAATTTTATGGACACTTGGTATTATGGGATTTTTAAATATACCCCTTTCAATAGTTTCAAATATTTTACCTGTTATTCTTCTGGTAGTAGGTTCTGCTTATGGAATACACCTTTTAAATAAATATAGAGAACTTGGAAATGAAAGAAATAAAATAAAAGAAGGTATAAAAGAAATATGGGTTCCTATATTTATGGCAGCAATCACAACCTTTTTTGGATTTATATCTCTCATATACACTCAACTTGATGTAATAAGAAAATTTGGCATTTTCTCAGCAATAGGGGTTCTCTTTGCCTTAATATTAACTTTAACTTTTATCCCTGTTATTCTTTCTTTTAAAAAAGCAATACCTTCTACAAACAAAGATCTTACTTTTCCACCTACTTCCTGGCTTATTTTATTTTCTAAATTAATTGTTACTTTAAGAGACAAAATAATAAAAATATCCATAATTCTTATCTTTTTAAGTATTGTGGGAATTTTGAAAATAACTCGGGAAGTTGATATGATTTCTTATTTTCCTGAAAAAAATCCTGTAAGGCTTTCTGCAGAACTTGTGAGAAAAGAATTTGGAGGCTATGCCTCCTCTTATATAGTATTTGAGGCTGATAATATCAAAAATCCTCTCATTCTAAAATTAATGAAATATACAGGTGATAAACTTAAAACATCACCCTATCTCCATAATCCCCAATCAATTGCAGATTTAATTGCAGAAATGAATGAACTTGTAACAGGATTCAGATCAATACCGGAATCAGAAGAAAAAATAAATAATCTTTACTTTTTATTGGAAGGTGAACCTCAACTTGATATGATAATAAAAAAAGATGGCAAGAAGGCATTAATTCAAGTGGTTTCAGAACTCGGAAG
>JBDRZF010000139.1:0-4340 GCA_039803805.1 Caldifarciminota bacterium | reverse complement strand
GGAAAATAAAGAAATTATTGTTGGTAAAAAATTGTTGGATATTAAATCCTATGGTAAAAGATTGATTTTTGAATTTGACTCTTTTTATTTAATAATTCATTTTTTAATGTATGGTTCATTGAGAATAAATGAAAAAAGAAAGGATAAAGACGAGAGAATTTCAATTAAGTTTAAAAACTCAGAGATAAATTTTTATAACACTTCAGTAAAAATAGTAAAAAAAGAAGACTTCATTTATGATCCAAAAATAGATATAATGAGCAGGGATTTTGATAAAATTAAGGCAAAGGAAAAAATTAAAAATTCAGATAAGTTTATATGTGATATACTTTTAGATCAAAACATATTCGCTGGTGTTGGAAATATTATAAAAAATGAAGCACTTTTTAGGGCAGGGATACATCCTTTAAGTATCTGTAAAAGTATTAAGGAGAAATTAATTGATAAATTGATAAAAAGTATTTTGTCCTTTTCTTATGATTTTTATCTCTTACGAAAAGCAAATAAATCATTAAAAGAAAAGCTTTTTGTATACGGTAAAAAATTTTGCAGAATATGTAACTCAAAAATTAAAGTGAAATATACCGGTGAAAAGAGAAGAAAAAGTTTTTTTTGTGAAAAATGCCAGAACCTCTTTTATTCTATTTTTTAAAATCAATATAAATTAAAAATAAAAATATACAATTACCCTAACTAATCTCCACCCCCGAGGTGGAAACAAAATTCTGAAAAGTAATATAAAAACTAACTAAAATTACTTATTCCTTAAGATCTGCGGTGCAATGAGGACATTTTACAGCCTTTATAGGTATAATTGAAAAGCAAAATGGGCATTCTTTAGTTGAAGGTGCAGGTTTCACAGTTTCTTCACGTTTGAGGCGATTGATATTTTTTATAAGGATAAATAAAGCAAAAGCAATTATCAAAAAGTTAATAATTGTTTAGATATAATGAAGGACTAATTTTTCTTTTTAATAATAATTTTTGTCTCAAAAACAAGGTCCTTTAAGGTCCATCATAAAAAGGTTAAAGATTTGAAAAATAAATTTACAAATTTGCATAATTAAAATCAAATTTTAAACAAAATGTTTAAATTTAAAAGGGATGCAATTTTATTTTTAACTGGGATATTTCTTTTAGGGTTTGGACTTTCTGGTTTTAGATTGCTTTTTAATCTTTATTTAAAAGAAATAGGTTTGGGTGAAGGTAAAATAGGTTTACTTTTAGCCTTAATGACATACGCAACAATGATTATGATTTTTCCTGCCGCTTTTATTACAAAAAAATTAAAAATTAAACCAATTTTTATAGTAAGTATTCTTCTTTCCACAATTGGTTCTTTTATTGCAATAATTACATACAGATATTTTCAAATTGCTTTAGGGATGATCATAATCGGACTCTCCTCCTCTTTTTTTTCCGTTATAAGCGGACCATTTATGATGCAGGTAAGCACATCATTAGAAAGAGCCCATCTTTTCAGTTTGAATTTTGCCGTCTCTCTTGCATCAGGAATACTTGGTAATATTCTTGCAGGAAATTTACCAATAATTTTTTTGAAAAATAATATACCTTTAATTTCAGGATTTAGATTTGCAATAATAATACATATATTGATTTCTCTTTTATCTTTATTACCCTTTCTTTTAATAAAAGAAGAGAGAATAGTTAATGAAGAAAATTTAAAAATTTTTGATATAAAAACTTCAAAAACTCTAATATTAATTCTTTCTATTCCCCATATCCTTGTTGGATTTGGTGCAGGGTTAACTGTTCCATTTTTAAACCTTTATTTTAGAGATAGATTTTCCCTTGATTCCGCAAAAATAGGTTATCTTTTTTCAATTTCCCAGTTTATGATGATAATTGGAACTTTAAGTGCCCCATTTTTTTCAAATATTTTTGGTAGATAAAAACCGTTATTATTTCTCAGATTCTCTCTGTTCCGTTCCTTTTTATTTTAAGCATAACTTATAATTTGCCTCTTGCTGCAATTTCTTTTCTTTTAAGGGCAACTCTTATGAATATGGCTCAACCCCTTGTTATAAATTTTTCTCTTGAAATTGTTGAAGAAACTGATAGACCGCTTGTTTCAGGAATTTTGAATGTTGCATGGCTTTCTGCATGGGGAATAAGTGCAAATCTTGGAGGAAGGATAATAGAAAGAGAGGGTTATTTTTTACCCTTTAATTTAACCCTTGTTTTTTATGTAATTTCAAGTTTTTTATATTATTTCTTTATTTTGCCTATTGAAAAGAAAAAAAATATTAAATCTTATCTTTAATTTTTTCAAAATAAGTTAAACTATCAGGATTTATTAAATTTTCTTTATTTATGACTTTTTCACCTTCAATTATTTTTTTAACTGCAATCTCAACTTTTTTCATATTAGGAGTATAAGGGATATCAGGAACCTCTATTATTTTATATGGAACATGTCTTGGCGAAGCCCTTTCCCTTAAATTCTTTCTTATCTTTTCCTCTATTTCTTCTGTAAGTTTAATCCCTTTTTTCATTTTCACAAAAAGTATAATCTCTTCCTCATCACCATATCTTTTACTTGTTGCAAGACTATCTTCAATTTCTTCAATATTTTCTAAAACATTATATATTTCTGATGTCCCAATTCTTACCCCTTTTATCTTTAATGTTGCATCAGAACGACCAAAGAATTTTAATCCTTTTGTTTTACTGTAAAATATTGCATAATCCCCGTGTCTCCATACATTTTTATTCTTATAAAATTCAAAATATGTTTCCCTATATTTTTTGAAATCAGGGTCATTGTAAAAATATAAAGGCATTGATGGTGAAGGTGCTTCACAAACAAGTTCACCAATTTTATCAATTATTTCATTTCCTTCTTCATCATATATCTTAACTTTCATTGCAAGTGCCTTTGCCTGAATCTCACCTGAATGGACTTTTAATGTTGGTGAACCTGCAACAAAACAACCATTTATTTCAGTTCCTCCTGATATTGAATTTAGCCATAAATCATCTTTAATATTTTCATAAACATATTCAAACCCTTCTTCTGATAAAGGAGAGCCTGTTTGTGAGATTTCCCTTAAACTTTTTAAGTTATATTTTTCTCTTGGTTTAAAGTTATTTGATTTTAAATAATTTATATATGATGCGCTCAAACCAAATATACTTATCTTTTCCTCTTCAATTATTTTAAACATTCTCCCAATATCAGGATAAAAAGGGTTACCATCATATAAAATAATTTTTGGATGGAAAAAGAGTGAACTTAAAAGCCAGTTCCACATCATCCAGCTTGGTGTTGTTATATAAGTTATAACATCATTTTCTTTTAAATCTGTATGTAAATAAAGTTCTTTTAAATGGTTTATGAGAACACCTATCTGGCTTTGAACAATGCACTTTGGCTTCCCTGTTGTTCCTGATGAAAACATTATAAATAAAGGGTCTTCATAACTTACCATTTCAAAATCTATTTCTTTTACTTCCTCTTTTTCTATAAATTCATCAAAATATAAAGAGTTTTTCAAAGGAATTTTTTTCTTTTTATCAAAATATGGAACAATTATAATTTTTTCAATTGATGGAATATTTTTAAAAATTTCCTCTATTTTCTCAATATTATCATAAATTTTTCCTTTATAAATGTAAGAATCAACAGTGAAAATTATTTTTGGTTCAATCTGAGAAAACCTATCAATTATTGCATTTGTTCCAATTTCTGTTCCACAGGATGACCATATTGCACCAATTGATGCAGAGGAGAGCATAGATATTGCTGTTTCAATCATATTTGGCATAAATCCTGCTATCTTATCTCCCTTTTTAATTTCTAATTTTTTAAGGGCACTCACAACTTTTGAAACAATTTCATAAATTTCTTTATAACTTATCTCTTTTTTTATTCCATCTTCCCTTATATATTTTATTGCTATCTTTTTGTCCCTAAATCTTAACATATTCTCAGCATAATTTAACTTTGCACCTTTAAACCAGTAAGCACCAGGGAATTTATTTAAATCATCAACAACTTCTTTGAATTTTTCTTTATATTTTATTTCAATAAAATCCCAGAAATTTTCCCAGAAAAATGGGATATCCTTTATTGAAAAATCATATAAATCAAAATAATCTTTTATATTTAAATTGTATCTTTTATTTAAAAAATTTATAAATTTTTTAATATTTGATTTTTCAATTAAATTTTTAGATGGCTCCCATAATACTTTATGTTTTTCCATATTTTTATTTTATAAAAAAAATTACTGAATTTTCAAAGATGATAGAAATTTTTTAAAAAATATTTTATAATTTAAATATGAAAATAGGAAGATTTCAAGTAATGGCAACAT
>JBDRZF010000138.1:0-4362 GCA_039803805.1 Caldifarciminota bacterium | reverse complement strand
TCAAGATATTCTTTAAAGATTTCTAATGGCATTCCCTTCCTCTTTATCCTTTCAAGAATTTTCTCATACTCATATTCCCTTTCTCCTCCTGAAAGTCCCTCACCAAACCCATAGGGATATATGAGATCGTAATCAAGCAAAATACCTTTTCTTTCAGGGTCTTCTTTGTCATAAAACTCTCTTTCATCCTCAGGAAAATCAATTAAAAAATAAGGCTCTTCTATATTTTTTGAAAAGTTTATTACATCTCCAAATTTTTCTTTCATCTCTAAAAAAGTTATTCTTTTAAAGGGTTTATCAGGAACAGGAACTTTTACAATTTCAGATATTTCTTTTTTAATATTTGAGATTATAAAAATTAAGAGATTTTCTATTAAAGAGAGAACATCTTCTCTTTTTGCATTTCTTATTTCTACATCAATCTGAACAAACTCTATGAGGTGATGAACTGATTTATTTTCAATCCTTATATTCGGTGAAATTATAAAAATCTTGTCAAAACTATTCATAAGGATTTGTTTTTGAAATATCATACTTGTAGTAAGAAGATATTCCTTTCCTTTAATTTTCGTTTTCGCATAATTCATTGAAAGTAAAGGGTCAGAAAGTTTTGTAAGAATAAGAGGAAGTATTTCAATGAATCCCTCCTCCTCAAGAAATCTCCTTGACCATTTAAGAATCTTTGACACAATAATAGTTCCTTTGATTTTTTCTTCCATAGGGGGCCTCCTTTTAAAATTTTAAGAATCCCCCTTATTTGAGGGGGTTATTATTAGAAAGATTTAAAGGAAAACTTAAAATAACCTTTTTGAATTTTAACATAAAAAAATTATAAAGAAAATAAAAAAATTTTTTCAAATACTTTTCAAAAATTTATTCTTCTTCGTGATGATGCTTTATAACTTTACCATTCACTATAAATATTACATCCTCGCATATATTTGTGGCAAGATCAGCAATTCTTTCCAAATTTTGAGAAATTTTTATAAGATGAATTGACCTCTCAATTGTGGATGGATCATTTATCATATAGGTAATTAATTCTCTTACAATCTGATCTCTTAAACTATCAACAATATCATCTCTTTGGCACACATTTTTAGCAAGTTCACTTTTTTCTTCTATAAAGGAATCTATGCTATCTTTAAGCATTCTTATAGTTTCTTCGGCCATTCTTGGAAGATCAATATAGGGTTTTACTTGTGGTCTTGGGACAAGAAATAGAGCGCTTTCGGAAATATTTACTGCATGGTCAGCCATTCTTTCTAAATCATTGTTTATTTTCAAGATCATTAAAACTTCCCTTAAATCTTTCCCTTTTGGTTCATATTTTGCAATTGTTGCAATTACTAAATCATCAATTTTAATTTCAAGTTCATTTGCAAAATCTTCATCTTTTTCAATCACCTCTTTTAATAAATCTTCTCTTTTTTCTAAAAGCCCCTTTATACTCTTGTCCACCATTTTTTCCACATGAAAGGCATAGTTTATTATTTCTTTTTTTAATTCCCTTAATCTTTGTTCAAACATTTTAAAACCTCCTTATTTATCCAAATTTTCCACTTAAATATTCCTGTGTCTTCTCATGTTTTGGAACTGTAAACACTTTTTCAGTTTCACCGTACTCTATCAATTCTCCAAGATATAAAAAGGCAGTATAATCAGAAATTCTCGCAGCCTGTGAGGGATTGTGTGTCACCATTACAATTGTTAAATTTTTTGTAAGTTCCTCAAGTAAATCCTCTATCTTTCTTGATGCAACAGGATCAAGAGCGGATGTTGGTTCATCAAGGAGTAATACTTCGGGATTTACTGCAAGAGCCCTTGCTATACAGAGTCTTTGCTGTTGACCACCTGAAAGTTCAAGAGCATTTTTTCTTAAATTATCTTTTACTTCATCCCACAAATAGGCTTTTCTTAGACTTTCCTCAACTATATAATCTAAATAAGATTTATCCTTTATTCCAAGTATTTTTGGACCATAGGCAACATTTTCATATATTGATTTTGGAAAAGGATTTGGTTTTTGAAAAACCATTCCAATTTTTATTCTAATTTCTGTTGGATCTATTTCATTATCATATATATTTTTACCTTTAAAGAGTATTTTCCCTTCCAATCTAAAATTTTCTATAAGGTCATTCATCCTGTTAAAACATCTTATAAGGGTTGATTTTCCACATCCTGAGGGACCCATTATGGCTGTAATTTTATTTTCTTTTATTTCAAGATTTATATTTTTTAAAACATGATTATCCCCATAAAAAACATTCAAATTTTCTGTTTTAATTATTGCCATATTAAAATTTATATTTTTTAGTATAATAGTTCCTTAAAACAATTGCAATCAAATTCAAACTCAAAGTTAAAATAAGTAAAACAATAATACCTGCTGCTGCGTTATGATGGAATTCCTTCTGCGGTCTTGAAACCCAGTTAAAAATCTGTATTGGTAAAGCAGTAAATGGGGAAAGAGGGGTTTTAGGTAAAAAGGCTATATAGGTAAATGCTCCTATTGTTATAAGAGGGGCAGTTTCTCCAATTGCTCTTGAGACTGCAAGTATAATCCCTGTTAGAATACCCGGAAGGGAAACTGGTAGAATTTGGTATTTTATTGTTTGCCATTTTGTAGCACCAAGGGCATAACTTGCTTCTTTTATTGTATTGGGCACAAGTTTGATACTTTCCCTTGTAGCCATTATAACAACTGGCAAAACTAAAAGGCCAAGCGTCAGAGAACCTGAAAGTATTGAATTACCAAAACCAAAAAATCTAACAAATATTTCAAGTCCTAAAAGTCCATAAATTATAGAGGGAACTCCTGCAAGATTTGCAATATTTATCTCTATTAAAGTTGTTAAAAAATTCTTTGGTGCATACTCCTCAAGATATATTCCAGCACCAATCCCAACAGGAATTATAAAGATAACCATCACAATCATTAAATAGATTGAACCTATAAGGGCTGATAATATCCCTGCCTCATAAGGATTTCTTGATGGATAACTTGTTAAAAATTTAAAATTCAGTCTTGGTAAACCATCCATGATTACATCTATTATAAGAGAAAGAAGAGTTAAAAGGGTTATGCTCAAAAATAAAAGGGAGAGAATTATAAAGATTTTTTCGTGAAATTTTCTTTTCTTTATCAATTTTTCCATCTTACATTTTATAAGATTTTATAAACTTCATTTTTAAAATATGACTTACCATATTAAAAATAAAACTGAGAATAAAAAGAACCATTCCAACAGCAAATATAGTCTTGTATTCAAGAGAGCCTGTTGGTGTATCACCAAGAGATACCTGAACTATATAGGCGGTTATTGTTTCAATTGGGACAAGGGGATTAAAGGTAAATACAGGTCTCTGTCCTGCCGCAATTGTAACTATCATTGTCTCACCTATGGCTCTTGAAAAACTAAGAATGATTGAAGAGATTATCCCTGATGATGCAGCAGGTAAAAGAATTTTTAAACTTGTTTGAAGTTTGGTAGCACCAAGTGCATAAGAGGCTTCTCTCAAACTTTTAGGTATAAGAGAAATCGCGTCTTCACTTAAAGAAGCAATTGTTGGAATTATCATTATTCCAAGAACTATACCGGGTGAAAGAGCATTGAAACCAGAAATTGAAGGGATAATTTTTTTTAAAAGGGGGGTTACAAATAAAAGTGCAAAATATCCATATACAACAGTTGGTATTCCTGCAAGAATTTCAAGAACAGGCTTAAAAATAGCCTTCGCCTTTGGGGAAATATATTCACTCATAAAAATTGCAATAAAAATCCCGATTGGTAGTGCTATCATGATGGCAATTAAAGAAGTCAAAAGTGTTCCAGATAAAAGCGGCCATATTCCAAACTTCTTTATATAAAAAAGAGGAGTCCATTCCCTTTCAGTAAAAAATCTTATTATTGAGACTTCTTTAAAAAAGGAAATTGTTTCAAAAATAAGGATAAATAAAATTCCAAGTGTAACAAAAACAGAAAGAAAGGCAAAAGAAAAAAACAAAACTTTTATAAACCCTTCTTCTATTCTCCTTTTTTCAAATTTTCTCATTTTAAAACAGGCTAAAACCACTCCCCCTCCTTTTTATTCTATTTTTTATTCCTTATTTAAAGTTATAGTAAAAGGTAAGTTTTAAATAGAGATCAGAACCCGGTTTATAGTCATTTTCTTTATCATAAAAGATATATTCAACATTGGGAATAAAACTAATCGCCTCGTTAGGTCTCAAGTCTATTCCAGCAATTAAAAGATTGGATTTTGCCTGAGCAAAAGGAATATAGGAAATCCCAAAAAATGAAGGGTCAAACATTTTATCATATCTTAAAAGAAAAGAGATTTTTTCATTTAAGTTAA
>JBDRZF010000137.1:0-4370 GCA_039803805.1 Caldifarciminota bacterium | reverse complement strand
TTTTATGGTGGCGGATGTATCTTTACAGGAGATTTGATATTTAAAGGAACAGTTGGAAGGGCAGATTTTCCAGGAAGTAGTTTTAAAGAATTAATTAAATCAATAATTGAAAAAATCTTACCACTTCCAGAAGATATAGAAATTTTTCCAGGTCATGGAGATACAACAGATTTAAAAACAGAAATTGAAACAAATCCTTATATAAGGGAATTTTTGAAATACGAGATTTAAATGAATTTATAAAAAGGGGGTTTTATGAACCTCAATTTTCTAATCATTCTTTTAATGAGTTTTATTTATGAAGTAGGTCCCGGTAAACCTTATGAAAATATAGGTGATGTGCCCCTTGAATCACTGAATCCAGGAGATACTGTGAGAATATATTATAAATCAACACCTTATTATGAGAAATGGGTTATTGGAAGAAAAGGGACACAGAATTCACCAATTGTTTTTCAAGGTGTTCCTGATTCTGTTACAGGAAATTTACCGGTGATTGATGGAGAGAATGCTGTTACAAGACTTCAACTGGACTATTGGTCAGAAGAAAGGGGAATTATAAATGTTGGAGGTTCAAGTTATCCCGGGCAAATTCCGGAATATATAATTATTGAAAATCTTGAAATAAGAAAGGCGAGACCACCTTATTCATTTTATGATGACCAGGGACAGATAAGATATTATGCAGAAAATGCTTCTTCAATCTATGTAGTTGAAGGAGACCATATAACTGTAAGAAATTGTATTTTACAGGATTGTGGAAATGGTTTTTTTGTTTCTCATTCAGCAAAAAATATAGTTGTTGAATGCTGTTATATTTATAATAATGGAATTGAAGGAAGTTATTATGAACATAACAGTTATACAGAAGCACAGGGAATAATATTTCAATTTAATCATTTTGGACCTTTAAGAAACGGTTGCCTTGGAAATAACTTGAAGGATCGTTCCTGTGGTTGTGTTATAAGGTATAACTGGATTGAATATGGTAATCGTCAACTGGACCTCGTGGATTCTGATTATCCTGAAATATACAATGACCCTTCTTATAGAAAAACTTTTGTTTACGGGAATATATTGATTGAGCAATATGATGAAGGTAATAGCCAGATAGTCCATTATGGCGGAGATAGTGGTGATACAACCCATTACAGGCATGGTTTTCTTTATTTTTATAACAACACAATTGTCTCAAAAAGAACAGGTAATACAACAATTTTCAGACTTTCAACAAACTTAGAATCCTGTGATGCAAGGAATAATATATTTTATGTAACAGCAAGTGGAAATAGATTAGCAATGATTGCTGATTATGGAAATTTAATTGTGAGAAATAACTGGTTAAAGACAGGATGGGTAATTTCTCATGGTAATTTTCAGGGAACATTTGTTGATTCAGGAGGAATTATTGCTGGAGAAGAACCCGGTTTTTTAGATTTTATTAATGAAAATTTTCATCTGAAAAGCACATCTCCCTGTATTGATGCAGGTGCCCCGCTTTCACCTACTGTTTTGCCTGACCATAATGTTTTATATCAATATGTAAAACACAGGTCTTATGAAATACGCCCTTATGATGGAATTTTTGATATAGGTGCCTATGAGTATAGCCCGAGTTCTGTTTCAGAAAAATCAAAAATTAATAATAAAGAATGCATCGTATTTACAAATCATAAGGGAATAATTTTTTATAACTTACCAGAGAATGCATTAATTGAAACATTTGATTTAACAGGCAGGTTAGTTTTCAAATTAGAAAAAATAAAAAATAAAATTTATATAATACCTTTAAACAAGATAAATTCAGGAATCTACTTTTATACAATTACTTTACAAAATTTTCATAAAAAGGGGAAAATATATGTTTTAAAATAATTTAAGACTTTATTTCCTTTTTCTTTCCTTCCAGTTTTTTAACTCTTTCTTCAAGTTCTTTAATTTTCTCTTCTAATTTTTTTATAATTTCTTCAACATTTTCTTTATAAGGCAAAATTATTCTCTTTTCAATCTCATATCTATATGGCTCAAATTCTTCTATAATAAAGGGTCCTCTTTCCTTTTCACCGATTTTAACCTTCAAAGAAATTTTATTACCCTTTCTTAAAATCCCAATATCAACTTCCTCATTCGGATGCCTCTTGACATAATAAATCAAATCATCTACATCTTCTATCTTTTCATCTTTTATTGAAAGAATTATATCACCTTCTTTTATGCCTGCCTTATCTGCTGGGGAATCCTCTTCAACTTCTGTTACAATAACTCCATACTCTATATTAAGGGCAATCCTGTAATGCTCCGGAATGTTTTGAACATGAACTCCAAGGTATCCTCTTTTTTCCCTTGCATTTAAAATTCCTGCACATATGAAAATGAATGTTATTAATACTAACCTTTTCATAATTCCCTCCTCATATGTTTAGACGAATTAAAAAAGCAAAAGGTTTCAAATTAATACGGGAAAAATTTCAATGATTTACATTTCAACCACTTTGTTGATACTTTTAATTTTTTTGATATTTTATAAATTATCTTTTCATCAACTTTTTCTTTCATTTTCTCAAAATTCTTGTATCTTTTTAAGGGAATACCCAGGAGATTTGCCATCTCCTTTTCTTTTAAACCCGTCATCTCCCTCAAACACCAAAGTCTTATATTTATATTTTCTTTACCTTCAATTATAAGATTTTTCATAATTTTCTCTGGCTTGATAAATTCTCTTGCAAATTCAATTAGTTCATCAAGGGATTTTATTAAAAAATAAGCATCTTTATTTTTCCTCATATATTTTTTCTTCCTGCTTTTTCTTCATTTTTATAAGTTCATCAAAAGTTATTACCTTTTTATCTCTTTCTTTTTTATCAGCAAATATTCTGAAATCAATAGGAACTCTTGGAATAAAGCCAAATTTTTTCATTATTTTTAAAAATTTTTCAACATAGTGTTTTTTAAAATCAAGAATCAAATCAATATCCTTTGTTGCCCTTAAATATCCAGAATGATAACTGCAATCCCCCTGTTATTATATATTTTATTTTCTCCTTCTCTAAAAAATACAATATTTTTGTGAATCTATTTTAATTTTTTTCATTTTAAAAGATAAAATTTTATTCCAAATACAAATTTTCTGTATTCTTTTAAAATCTCAAGAAGGTCATTTTCATAAGAATTTTTTATAAACCTTTGCTCATAATTTATAAAAGGATAAAAAGAAAAGTCATTGTAAAGAATTTTTATTTCAAAATAAGAATTTATTTTGTAATCATATCTTTTAAAATGTAGTGTGTCAATTTCATTTTTTGTCAAAAATTTTCTCATTTCAAATTGAAAATCTGCTTTTATAGATTTATATTCTAAACTTAATTCAGGAGTTAAAGAAATGTATGAATAGTTTTTATGAGAAAGAGGATTAAAGGGTTTTAAATAGGATATCCCAAAATTTATTCTCCTCGTCCCGAATAAGAATGAATATTTAATTCCATCAAGATAATTCCAGAAATCAGGATAAAAATTATAATAGTGAATTCCTGTTTCAAAGAATGGTGTAAAATTTAATTCTTTAAATCTTATACCAAATGAAGTTTTGAAAAGGGAAAATTCAAGGGGATAAGTAAGTTTTTCTTCTTTAATATAAACAGGACCAAGAAAATAATAGGGCTCGTAAAATATTTTTAAAAATATTTCTTTTTTCTTCAATGTTTTAAAGTAAAAACTTATATAACCAAAATTTTTGTATTCATTTTTATAGAAAAATTTGATTTTTGAAGATAAACTAAAATAAAAATCTTTTAATGAATAATTTATTTCAGGGTTTAGTTCTAAAAAGGCATCGTCAATCGTTTCTACATATTTAAATTTATAAAGTTTTTTTCCTTCTAAAAAATTTGATATATCCCTTTCTGAAAACTTGAATACATTTGAATCATAGCCAGAATTTATTAAAAAAGAGATTTTAAATTTTTGTTTTTTTTTACATAAACTTTTACAGAGCCTCTGCCTTTCTCAAACAAAATTTTTATTGAATGCTCTCCCTTTGAAAGTTCTAATTCTATTTTTTCTGCTTCTCCTGGCAAAACATTTTTATTTTCTAAAAACTTTGCCTTCTTTGAAACTTTTCCTTCAAATTCCTTTGAAAATATCTCTTTATCATTATCAAAAATTTTTAATTTAAATAAATCATACTTTCTTTTTCCATCCTTATTAAAATCTCCCCTCACATATATATAAATTGTTTCAGGACCTTCTATTTTAAAACTGCAAGAAGTATCAGGAGTAATTCTATAATAGGTATATTTTTTACCATTTATAAGGCATGTTAGTGGAGAACCTTCTAAACTTAAACTTTTTAAATTAACTTTTTTTAATTCAAA
>JBDRZF010000136.1:0-4407 GCA_039803805.1 Caldifarciminota bacterium | reverse complement strand
GAAAGAATCACACCTTTTACATCTTTACTTTTAATCTTTTCAATATAGTCCTCATAAGGAGAAATTATTTCTGAATACACATTCTCTTCTCTTATCCTTCTTGCAATCAATTTAGTGTACTGGGAGCCAAAATCTATTATTATTATTTTATCCATCCACCACCTAAAAGAAAACCATCTTTATAAAAAGCAGCCACTTGACCTGGTGTAGGTGCGAATTGTTCCTTTTCAAATATAACCTTTGCATAATCATTTTTAACATATACCTTTGCCTTACTCGGTATATGAAGTTGTCTTATCTTAACATAGGAAACGAATTCTTCTTCAGGTTTTATAAACCAGTTTATACCACAAACTTCTATTTCTCTTTTATAAACTTTTTCTTTTTCAGCAACAATAACAATATTTTCTTCAGGAATAAATTCCTTTACATATAATCTTTTGCCTTTTGAAATTTTTAATTTTTTTCTTTGTCCTATTGTAAAATTAAAAAAACCATCATGTTCACCAAGAATCTCACCTTCTTCATTAATTATATATCCCTTTTTCACAGAAACAAACTTTTTTAAAAATTTTCTATAGTCGCCGTCAACAAAGCATAAATCTTGGGAATCAGGACGATAGGCAGAAACAAAACCATTTTCTTTTGCAATCCTTCTTACCTCTTCTTTTTCAAAATCTCCTAATGGTAAAATTATTTTATCAATATTTTCTTTATTTATAAAAGCAAGAAAATAAGATTGGTCTCTTTTTATATCCTTTGAAACTTTAATCAAACCATTTTCTATTTTAGCATAGTGACCTGTAGCAAGATAGGAGCACCCAAGTTCTTTTGCTTTTTCAAACAAAAATCCAAATTTAAAAAATTTATTACATAAAACACAAGGATTAGGCGTTTTACCGGAAAGATAACTCTCTATAAAATACTTAACTATTTTTTCTTTAAACTCTTCCCTAATATCATAAGTATAATGGGGAATTTTAAGTTTAAAAGCAATTCTCCTTGCAAAATTTATTGCCTCTAAAGAACAGCAACTTCTCAAATTTTTGCTTTCTTCCCACATATAAAGGGTAACACCTATTACATCATAACCCATTTCCTTTAATAAAAAAGCAGTTACAGAAGAATCAACTCCACCTGAAAGACCAACTAATACTTTCACAATTTAAATCTTTCCTCTTCTATTTTAACATTTAATTTTACTTCTAAAAAATGAGAATAGAGCACATATTCACCCTTTTCATCCCATTGTTCACACTTATAAGGAATGAAATCATTCCTTATCCAGAAAACTTCTTTTGCACATCCAAAAAATTCTGAAGGATCTTTAACCTCAAATTCTATCTTGTATCCTTCAAATCCATTTTCTTTAAATTCACCTAAAATCTTTAATGGATAACCCTTTTTATAATATTCAAAAATTCTCCTATATATTTCTCCTATACCTGCATGATATATCTTAAATCCCCTTAAAGAAATTACCCTTTTATCGTCAGGACTAAGTGTTAAGACAACTCCCTTTAACATTCCGCCCTTTCTCCCTCTCACAATATTTTTCTCGGGATTGTAAAGAACTTCACTTCCTTTATCCTTTCCTTCAAGAACTTTTAATCTTATCCATAACGGTTTTTTGAATTCTACAAAATATTTTCTTTTGTCTTCTTCTTTTCCCTTTCTTTGATAACTTTCATATACACATACATAAGTATTTATGCTTTCCCATTTTTTTTCACACTCCCTTACAATTGATTCCACACTAATTTGTACCCAAATAAAGATAAAAAAACTTATCATAATTACTCCTTTTAAAATTTAAATTATAAGAAGTAATAAGGATTAATTTCAACTTTTAAAGGATATTTCTTTTTCATATTTTCCAGTTTTTCAAAAACCGATTCAAAATTTTTTCTTTCCTTAGACTTTAAAAGAATTCTCACCCTATAAAAATTCTTGATTTTCTCAATTGGAGCAAAGGAAGGTCCTAAAATTTCAAAATTACCACTTATAATCTTTTTTATCTCTTCTCCTTTTTCCATTGCCTTATTTCTATCCCTATCTTTTACCTCAATTAAAAGTAAATGGGAAAAAGGGGGGTATAAAAAAGCCTTTCTTTCTGCTAATTCCTCTTCATAAAATTTTTCATAATCATCTGGATTTATATACCTTATTACAGGATTCTCCGGATCCATTGTCTGTAAGATTACCTTTCCACCTTTTCTTGCTCTTCCTATTACTTGGTTAAGGGTTATGAAAGTTTTTTCTCTCGCCCTAAAGTCAGGAAGATTTAATGAAAGGTCAGCATAAAGAATACCAACTAAGGAAACTTCTGGAAAATCAAATCCCTTTATTATCATCTGGGTTCCAAGAAGTATATCTGCTTCTTTGTTTTTAAACTTCTTAAATATCTCAAAAACTTCTCTCTTTTTTCTTGTTGTATCAAGGTCCATCCTTATGATTCTGTAAGAAGGAAATATTTCTTTTAGCCCCTCTTCTATCTTCTCTGTTCCATAACCCGAATACTTTATATCTGTTCCTTTACAATTTGGGCAAAGGTCTGGTGCATTTATTTCGTGGGAACAAAAATGACAAACAAGTTTTTTTACATCTTTATGATAAACATATTGAATATCACAATTTTTACATTTAAAAACATATCCACAATCCATACATTGCATAAAATGGGCAAATCCCCTTCTATTTAAAAATAATATAACCTGTTTTTTCTCTTTCACATTTCTTTCAATTTCTTCAATTATTTTAGCAGACAAAAAGAAAGGGAATTTCTCTTTTCTTAAATCAAGAATTTCTATTTCTGGAAATTTATAACCCTTTATTCTTTCCTTTAAAGTATACAAAAAATATTTATTTTCCTTTGCAAAATAAAAAGTTTCGGTTTCAGGGGTTGCGCTTCCAAGTACAAGAGGAATATTTTCTATTTCGCATCTTATTCTCGCTACCTCCCTTGCATGGTAATAAGGTGCCCTTTCATCTTCCTTATAGGAATTTTCCTGCTCCTCATCAATTATTATCATCCCTGTATTTTTTAATGGTGTAAAAATTGCCGATCTTGGTCCTATTACAATTTTAGGCTCTCCTGAAATTGCCTCTTTAAAAAAATAAAGTCTTTCGGATTTTGAAAGAGCAGAACCCCATAATATTATATTCTCTCCAAAATATTTATTAAATAAAAAATATACCTGAGGAATTAGTGAAATTTCAGGAACAAGTAAGATGAGGGATTTATTCATATTTAAAATTCTTTCTGCAAGTTTTAAATATATAAATGTTTTACCACTTCCTGTAACACCATGAATAAGATGTACCCCAAACCTCTCCATGTTTTCACATATTTTTTCATAAATCTTTTTTTGCGGAACAGTAAAATCCTTGGGAATATCTATTTTTTCAAAAGGTTCAATTATAAACTTTTTTAATGAAGGCTTTTTTATAGTATAATAGGAAATTCCTATAATATCTTTTTTTAAAAATTTTTTAAAATAATAAGAAGGGTCAAAGCCTGCTCTTTTTTTAATGCTTCTTGAAAGCAACGGCTTTTTTGCCTTTTTAAGAATTTCAATTATCTTTAATTCTTTTTCATTTTTTGTCTTAAAATCTTTGTTTTTTAAAAAATACCTCCTTTTAACTTCAAAAAGGGGTGGCATAAAATATCTTATTATTAAACTTATATCTTCAAAATAATACTCACTCATTTTTAAAGCAAGAAGTCTTAATTTTTCAGGCAAGAAAAATTCGGTTTTTTCTTCAATATTTTTAACATCCCCCTCAAAATCCTTCTCTTCTTTTATTTCCCATACAACTCCGAATTTCTTTCTCTCCTTTAAGGGTGCAAGAACAATATCTCCTTCTTTAATTTGCATATTTTCAGGGATATAGTATGTATAAAGACCTTTTATTTCTGGAAATAAAATCTTTGCAAAACTCATAATTTATAAATATCCTCTTTTTTAAATGGCATACCATGTCCAGGAAAATAAATATCAACATCAATTTCTTTTAAAAACTCAATTGATTTGTATATTTTTTCTCTTTCATGAATAAACATTGAAATTCTTGGTCTTTTCAAAAAAATATTAGGTCCTAAAAGTGTATCCCCTATAAAGGCATATTTATTTACTTTAAAAGTTAAAGAACCTGGTGTATGACCTGGAGTTTGAAAAATTTCAATATTAAAACCGTCAACATTTATAACTTCATTTTTATAAACAATTTTATCTGGTTTAAAACTTTTTATTTTTTCAAATTTGGAGAAAAAATTTAAAAAGTTCCATAAAATTTTTGAATAAAGTGTTCCCTTTGGATTAGGTAAGTCTATATATCCTTTGAAAGCCCATTCTTTCTCATTATTAGATATCACAACCAAAGGAGAAAAAATTTTTTTTAAAAAAT
>JBDRZF010000135.1:0-4408 GCA_039803805.1 Caldifarciminota bacterium | reverse complement strand
ACTTTTTGGAGTTTTAACAGATACATGGGATATAACAGGAAATATAATAATGAGAAAAGAAGTTCCTGAAATCAAAAGAGAGGATTTTGTAAAAATATTGAAAGAATTTGAAGGCTATATAGAGCAGACTCCTCCACCCTTTTCAGCAGTCAAAAGAAAGGGGAAAAGGCTTTATGAATTGGCAAGGGAAGGTATTTTACTCAAAACAAAATCAAAGAAAGTTTATATAAGAGAAATAGAATTACTTGAATATTCTCTGCCAGAATGTAAATTGAGGATAAAATGCTCAAAGGGGACATATGTAAGGAGCCTTGCAAAAGAAATTGGAGAAAAAATGGGAACTTTTGGGATTGTAAAGGAACTTATAAGGGAAAGGGTTGGTCATTTTTCAATAAAAGATGCAATAGATGAAAAAACAGAAAATATTGAAGAAAAAATAATGCCAATAGATTATGGAGTTTTACATTTTCCTGAAATATGGCTTAAAGAAAAAGGAGCAATTAACTTTAAAATGGGAAGTACATTAAAATCAAGTTCTTTCTTAAAATTTTCTCACGGAATAAAGCAATTTTCTTATATTAGAGTATATGATAATGAGGGAAAATTTATAGGTATTGGTCAATATACAAATAACAAACTTTTACCTAAAAAAATAATATTTAAGGAATGAATACTATTTTTGATGATTTTTACAAAATAGAAAAAATAAATGTAAAAGCGTTAACGGTTGGCTGTTTTGATGGAATCCATTTAGGACATTTAAAAATAATTGAAGAACTTGCAAAAGAAAAACCAAACATGATCATAACATTTTCTCCTCATCCAAAAGTATTTATTGAATCAAAAAGAGATTTTATATTAACCACTGAAGAGGAAAAGATAGAGATAATTAAAAGATTTGATATTGATTATCTTTTATTTTTGAAATTCAACGAATCTTTTAAAAATTTGTCTTATAAAGAATTTCTATCAAAAATTAAAGAAAAATTCTCACCAAAAAGATGGATCGCAGGTCCTGACCATTTATTTGGAAAGGAGAAAAAAGGTGATACTCATTCCCTTCTTGAATTTTGCATAAAAAATTCCATAATATTAACCATTATACCTTATGAAAAAATAGAGGATAAAAAAATATCAAGTTCTCTCTTAAGAAAAATTTTAAAAGAGGGAAAAGTAAAGGAATATAAAAAATTTGCAGGAAGAGATTATGAAGTAGAAGGAGAAGTTATAAAGGGAAAGGGAATAGGAAATAAAATAGGTTTCCCTACTGCTAATATTAGAGTAAAAGAAGAAAAAATATTACCTAAGGAAGGAGTTTATATGGGTGAAGTGATTATAAAAAATAATAAATATCCAGCAGGAATATGTGTTGGGAAGAGTATTACTTTTGGCGGTAAAGATAGAGACTTAGAAGTCCATATAATTGATTACAAAGGTAATATCTATGGTGAGAGAATTAAAATAATTTTTAAAGAATTTTTGAGGGAAAAAGAAAAATTTGAATGTGCAGAGGAACTTAAAGAAAGAATAAAAAAGGATATAGAAAAAATAAGGGAGGCTATATATGGAAAAAGCATTAAAACAAAAAATAATAGAAAAATTTAAAATACATGAAAAAGATACAGGTTCTCCTGAGGTTCAGGTGGCACTTATTACGGCAAGGATAAGAGAACTTACTGCTCATTTAAAAAAACACAAAAAGGATATACATTCAAGGTATGGACTGATTAAACTTGTTGGGAAAAGAAGAAGGCTTTTAAGATATTTGAAAGATAAAGATTTTAAAAGATATAAAGAACTTTTACAAAAATTAAGAAGAATTTAAAATATGGAAAGTATAAAAATAAAAATAGGAGAAGAGGAACTTACTCTTGAAGCAAATAAAGTTGCAAGGCAATCAGATTCAAGTATCCTTTTAAAATATGGAGATAATGTATTACTCATTACCTGTGTTGCAAAAGAAACCGAGGAAAAGAGGGATTTCCTTCCACTCCTTGTTGAATATAGAGAGCAAACATATGCAGCAGGTAAAATTCCGGGTGGATTTTTCAAAAGAGAAGGGAAGCCAAGAGATAGAGAGATAATATATGGAAGGGCAATTGACAGGGCAATAAGACCCCATTTCCCTAAAAATTTCATTGAAGATATTGAAGTTATTGTATATTTACTCTCCTATGATATGGAATATGAAGGAGATTTACTTGGAATAATAGGCGCTTCCTGTGCATTAACAATCTCTGATATACCATTTGAAGGTCCGATAGGTGCTGTAAGAGTAGGGATGATTGATGATGAATTTATAATAAATCCTAAAAAGAGTGTTTTAGAAAAAAGTAAGTTTAATTTGCTTATTGCAGGAAAGAATGGGGAAATAGGAATGATTGAATTTCATGGAAAAGAAATAGATGAAGAAATAATAATAAAGGCAGTGAAATTTGCAATGCCTTATATAGATGAAATTATAGAAGCCCAGAATATACTCAAAAATAAAATACAAGTAGATAAAAGGGAAGGACAGAGAATTACTGTTCAAGATGAAATATATGAAAGAATAAAGGAATATAAAAATGAGTTAGAAGATGCTCTCTTTATTCATGAAAAAAAGATAAGAAATAAAGTTTTGCAAGAATTAGAGGAAAAAATAATAAAAAATTTAATTACTCTTTTCCCTGAAAAAGAAAAGGAGATAATGTATGCAATTTTTGAATTTGAAAGAAAAATTGTAAGGGAAAAAATAATAAGAGATAGAATAAGAATGGATGGAAGAAAAGAGGATGATATAAGAACAATAAGTTGTGAAGTTGGAATTTTACCAAGAACCCATGGTTCAGCACTCTTTACAAGAGGTGAAACACAGGCAATGGTGGTTACGACCCTTGGAACAAAGGAGGATGAGCAAAGGCTTTCAGAACTTGAAGGAGAAGAAACAAAAAGATTTATGCTTCACTATAATTTTCCACCATTCTCTGTTGGTGAAATAGCACCCCTAAAAGCACCTTCAAGAAGGGAAATAGGGCATGGAAATCTTGCTGAAAAGGCAATTGAACCATTAATTCCAGATGAAGAAATTTTCCCTTATACAATAAGGGTTGTTTCCGATATCCTTGAATCAAATGGTTCTACCTCAATGGCAACTGTTTGTGGTGCCTCACTTTCTTTAATGGATGCAGGGGTCCCAATCCCCTCTCATGTTGCAGGAATATCAATAGGTCTTATTGAGGAAAACGAAAACTATGTCCTTTTAACTGATATAATAGGTGCAGAAGACCATTTTGGCGATATGGATTTTAAAGTTGCAGGAACAAAAAAAGGGATAACAAGTATTCAACTTGATTTAAAAATTGAAGGATTAAAAATTCCCATATTTGAGGAAGCCCTTTATAAAGCAAAGAAGGCAAGAGAATTCATAATTGATATAATGGAAAAAACAATTAAAGAGCCAAGAAAAACCCTGTCAAGATTTGCACCAAAGGTAAGTGCCTTTTTCATACCAAAGGAAAAAATAGGAGAAGTTATAGGTCCTTCTGGAAGGGTGATAAAGAAAATCATAGAAAAAACAAATGTAAAAATAGATATTGAGGATGAAACTGGAAAAGTTACAATTTATTCTTCTGAATATGAAAATATAGAAGAGGCAAAAAGGATGATAGAGGAAATAGTTCAGGAGATTGAAGTTGGAAAAGTTTATTTTGGTAAAGTTGTAAAGATTGCTCCTTATGGAGCATTTGTGGAACTGGCACCGGGTAAGATTGGATTGGTTCATATATCAGAACTTTCAGATAAAAAAATTAATAAGATTGATGAAATTGTAAAAGTTGGAGATGAAATAATTGTTAAAGTGATTGAAATTGATGAATATGGAAGATTAAAACTTTCAAGAAAGCAGGCAACAAGGGAAGGATGTATAGAAATTGAAAGAAAAAGACCTTTATAGAAAAACAAGTTTAAACGAAGTTAAAATAATCTCAGAAAAAGTCCCAGGATTTAAAAGTGTTGCAATAGGTGCTTTTCTTTTAAAAGGTGCAAGAGATGAAGATGAAGAATTATCAGGAATAACCCATTTTATAGAGCATATGATCTTTAAGGGAACAAAAAAGAGGAGTTCCTATGAAATTTCAAAAGAAATAGAAGATAGGGGTGGAATAATTGATGCATTCACTGCAAAGGAGATGATGGCTGTTTATTCAAAAATACTTGGTGAAAACCTTGAAATTGCAACAGATGTAATAGGGGATTTATTTTCAAATCCATTATTCAAAGAAGAAGATGTTGAAAAGGAAAAAAATGTTGTTCTTGAAGAATACAAAGAATTTTTAGATGATCCAGAAGAAGTTATGAATTCACTTGTTTATGAAGCACTTTTCCCTTCCCATCCACTTGCAAAAGAAATACTTGGGAAAGAAGAGAC
>JBDRZF010000134.1:0-4438 GCA_039803805.1 Caldifarciminota bacterium | reverse complement strand
TGTATTTATAGATCTTTAAATAATGGTAACACATGGGAACAAATAAATTATAATATGAGGGAAAAATATCCACAAAAGTTTAATATTGTAAAGGGGAAAATAATCGCATCGGCTTCCTCTTATTTTTCTGCTTCCCCTATACTTAAATTATTACTTTTATATAGAAAGGATATAAATTCAGAAAAATGGACCACAATTTTTAATGATGCTTATTATCCAGATTATGGACATGGAATTCATCAAGAACCATGAAGATCGATACGATTTTTTTAATATGGGATTGGGGAGAATATGGTATAGAAGAACAAAACTTCTGGGTAGGTGCATACACCAATGACGGGATACATTTTTATTATTCAAATGCGGATCCCTTTCCTCCTGACCTGTTTATAAGACAGATAAGGGGGTTGAAACATGGCCATCACCATATTTAAGATCACCTGTTCCTCCACCAACTATCACATTTGGTGTATGTAAAGGGAAAAAAGGTACCCCCCATGATGCAGGGAAATTGTTTAAAACGAGAAATGGAAACACATGGAGATGGAAACCTGTTAGAATAAACAATGAGGACATACATCCAATTTCTATTGCATTATCTCCAAATGATTCTGCAATAATATATCTTGGTGTAGAGGAGAGTCAAAATGGTAATATTAAAGGAGTGATAAGATCTGAGGATGGTGGGAACACATGGATACAAACAGGGTTAACAACGGATACTGTTTTTTCTCTTAAAAGTGTTAGCAAGTTTCCAAATCAGCCCCAAATGTTTGATATTTTATATGCAGGAACAAATACTGGTATATGGAAAACAAAGAATAGTGGCACGGAATGGAAAAAAATTTATCCTCCCCCGATTCTTTCTGCACAAATATACTCAATTGCACTTGACCCTGAAGATAATTCAATTATTTATGCTGGTGGATATTTAAATCCACCTGAAAACAGTTTTTCTTTACTTTTATCTGTAGATGCAGGAAGAAAATTTGTTGAAGTGCCTTCCAATTTACCTCAGGATACATTAAAAGATATCCAAATAGATTATAAAATGCCTGATTCGGTATTTGTATTGATTGCCAACAATGGAATATGGTGTTCAGAAACTCCATGGGAAAAGGATCAATTAACAAGTTCTTCTGATAAAGGGATTTACCCTAACGCAGGGTATAAAATTGCATATTCAAGGGATACAATATGGGCTGTATATGAATCAGGTAATGGAATATTTATAACATATTCCCCTGATGAAGGTCAAAATTTTCTACCAAAAATGGAAATAGATAACGGAAAATATCCGTGTCTGGGAATAAATCCGGATTATAATCCTTACATTGTTTTCACGAGAAATGATTCACTTTTTGGAAACGGGAGAATATTAAATGGCAATTGGTCTGAAACCTCATGGTTTTTTACCAATTTCCCTGATCACGCAATGAATTACCCATCTTTTTTGATAAGAAATGATGGAACAGGTTTTGTTGCATTTTCACTAATTAATCAATTAATGAGACAATTAAAAGTAGGGTATTTTGATACAAGGATTCCTGATCCAGAATTTAATCTTTTAGAAAACGTGTATACAGGATGCGATTTATGGGAATATTGTCTTGGAAAATTCATATATAATGGAGAAGAGGTTCCTGCCGTGGCTTATGTAAGGAGTGGAGGAACTTCTTCCACAGTTTATTTTAAATATTATATACCGGGTAGTGGCTGGTCAACTGAAGAGCAGGTATCCCCTTCTTCTCATTCTGCACATCACCCATTTTTAGGGTTAACCCCGGAAAGAATCCCGTGCTGTGTATGGGTACATACTCCTCAACCTGATGTCAAATTGATTTATTATAGTCAAAGATTATCAACAGGATGGTCAAGACCCATAATTTTGAGTTCCTCAACCTGTATTTCTGATTATCCCCAAATATATTATCCTTCTCCTCTCCTTGTTGGATGGCAACAACTTAGCTTAACGGGTAACCAATATCAGATCGTGTTCAGATATAAGACACCTTATGGATGGTCCGATTTTATATATCTTGATTCTGGTTGTTGCGTTCCAAGAGAATACCCAAATTTTGCAAGTGATGGCGGTAATAAAGTATTTTCAATTTTTCAAAAATCGCTGGGAATTATATATGAAATACCTTTCAGAAAACGAATATTATTCGCTCCACCAGAAGAGGTTGCACTTTATGAATTTGGTGATATTGAAAATTCAGGCTATAATTTATATAGGGAAGGATATTTGTTGAATGATTCAACCGTTGAAAAAACCGTTGATTTTGGAGATTCACTTTTATATAAATTAACTTTACCTCCAAATACTTATTTTTTAACTTTCTTAACCTATTCTGAAAATCCAGTTTCCCAAAAAGTTTATATAAATTCTGAATTTATGGGTGTATGGAATGTAGAACCTTATCATCTGAGCAGCTTTATAAAAGAGGTAGGTTTAACTGATAGTGTGCTTGATATAAAAATTAAGAAAATAAATGCAAAAGCCAAACTTTCTTTAATTTTTATTCAAAAAGCAGGGAGGCATGGTGGACCTCATCAATTAAAAGGAAACGAATTGATTCCATTATTTAAAATTTATCCAAACATCATAAAAGAAAAGTTTTCGATTATTTATAAAATTAATAAATTCTCACCCGTTGAAATTTCTCTTTACGACCCTTCAGGAAGAAAAGTTCTTGTTCTTTTTAAAAATAAATTGCCCCCGGGTGATTATTCTATGGATTTTAGAAAACCAGCAGATTTAAAGGAAGGAATTTATTTTATAAAATTGAGAATAAATAAAGAAGAAAGAAATTTTAAAATAATTTTTTAAATAATCACGTCATAATTTTGTGATATTTTAACGCTTCTTTTATACTTAAAAATTTATATCCTCTTTTTTTTAATTCTTTTATAAGGGATTTTAAAAATATATAAAATTCTTTGTCTTCATAAGGAGAACCAAGATGCAGGAGAAATATATAACCATTTAAGTTCTTCTTTGAAACTATATCTTTCAAAATTTCCTCATAAGAAATTTTTTCTTTCCAATCCTTTATATCATAAGTCCATCTTATATGAGTATATCCTATCCTTTTAGCCCATTCTTTTATTTCGTGATTTTCTTCTCCATAAGGTGCCCTCCATATCCTTTCCATTTTCTTATTTGTTAATTTTTCAAATATCTCTTCACATAGAAGGAGTTCTTCAATTATTTTAATCTGATTTATATTAGAAAGTGTTTTATGAGTTTTATTTATTTCATAACTTGTTAAATGGGGATGGGAAAATGTGTGATTCCCAACTTCAAAATTTTCTGCAATTTTATTTACTTTTTCAGGATATCTTTTAATAAATTCACCTGTTAAAAAAAATGTTGCTCCAATATTTTCCCTTTTGAGTATCTCTATTATACTATCAACCCTGTTTGCATAAAATCCACCATCAAATGTTAAACATACTATTTTTTCATCAGTCATTATTTTTTTAATATCAAAAGTTTCTTCATTCATTTTAACAGGAATTTTTTTTATATACATTCTTTCATAAACTGGTAAATTTCTTATTTTGAATACTCCAAAAATAAAAATTATTGAAAAAATTGTAAGTAGAGAATAAAAAATTAAATTTCTAACAGGTTCTGTAAGATAATATTTTTCAATTTTCCACAAATAAGCACATTTTTTTGAACAGAAAATATGATGATATTTTTTAAAAAATTCTTTTTTACATATTGATTTTTTGCATCTATAACATTTTCTTGTTAAAGGTAATTTATGCTTTTTGCATATTCTTCTTAATTTTTTCACCTTAAAATTATAAAGAAATTGATTTTTTTATTCAAAAAAAATTATAATTTAAAAGTAAAAAGGAGGATATTATGCAAGAAGTTTATATATTAAGTGGTGCAAGAACACCAATGGGAAGACTATTGGGAGCACTTGCTTCTTTTCCTGCAACCTCACTTGGTGGTATTGCAATTAAAGAGGCTGTTAAAAGGGCAGGTATTTCGCCTTCTGATGTTGATGAAGTTATAATGGGGTGTGTCTTGCAGGCAGGGGTAGGGCAAGGACCTGCAAGAATTGCTGCAATTAAAGGTGGTATTCCTCCAGAGGTTCCGTCTTTTACGGTTAATAAGGTTTGTGGTTCTGCATTAAAGGCAATTATTTTAGGGGTTCAGGCAATAAAAGTTGGTGATGCAGATTGTATTGTTGCAGGTGGAATGGAATCAATGACAAATGCACCCCATATGTCCTTTTTAAGATTAGGGACAAAATTTGGTGATATAAAATTTATAGATCATATGATCTATGATGGATTATGGTGCTCTTTTAACAATCAGCATATGGGTGAACTTGCGGAATATACTGCTGAAAAAGCAGGTATCACAAGGGAAATGATGGATGAATTTGCTTATAATTCCCATATGAAGGCTGTT
>JBDRZF010000133.1:0-4460 GCA_039803805.1 Caldifarciminota bacterium | reverse complement strand
TCTTAATTAATTTAATTAAACCAAACAGGTTTCAACCGTATAACAATAACCAAAGTAGACATTTTTACATTCGTTTTTTCTCTTTTCTTAAAAATTTTTTAAAAAACTATCAAAAATATTCGCTTAATTTTTAGGTACCTGTTTAACTATAAAAACCTGTGTTTTAAACATTTTATACTAATTTTCTTCTTGTTTCTTTTTACTTGTTTTAACTTTCTTATACTTAAAAACCTAAATTTCTCATTAAAATTACCTAAATTTAAGTGGATTTTTAATTGTTTTATTTTTGATTTTTTAATGGCATACGAGCAAACAAATAATTTTTCATACCCTACGAGCTATTTACTTATATACCCTACGAGCTTGGCTCGTATACTACAGGTATTTATTCCCTCTTTAATACAAAAATAAATAAAGTCAATAATAAAGCATAAAATGTGGTTTCGGTTATTTCTATACCATTATTCCTAAAAAAATTTTCAATTAAATTATTTATTCCTTCTATTTTCATATTTAAGCTTCTTAAAAAATTATCAATTTCATATAAACTTTTTTTTAAATACATGTATCCTATTAACTCTTTATTTTCCATAATTTTATACTTTATTATATTCAAATACTGTATATATTCTTTCTAAGTATTTTGTATCTTTATCGAGGACTTTTTCTAAGATTACTCTTTTTCTCTCAGTTTCTCCTAATTTCCTTAAAAAGGAAACCGCAGATTCCTTATACCCTGAATCATATAATAAAAAGCAAGTATCTAAAAAAGTTTTTATATTCTTCTCATCTATCATTGATATAACTACTGGTACAATATCTATTAAAAAAGCATTTTTGCTAGGTTCAAAGTTTTCTATCAATTCTCTGAAAAACTCATCTTTCTCTTCTGTAAAAAAATTCTTTGGATTAATTTTTTTCATTTGCTTCTCATATTCTATAAACTTGTATAACATATCATTTCCCACAGCACCCGCTATCATTAAATTCCTTATATTCTCTGGCAAATCTATTTCCTCGGATTTTTCAAAAATGTCTAAAACCTTTTCTAAATTTCTTGCGTTTATTTCAATTCCTTTATTATAATTAATATCAGAAGAGTTACCAAAATCCTCTGGAATATTAGCATAACTGCTTTTTAAAAAATTTAAAAAAGTATTTTTTGAATTGTATTTACTTGAAAAATATTTTAATACTTCTGAAAAAGAAGGATTTAAATAGAATATTAAACTTCTTGAATATAAAGCTTCTGGCAAATCGTATATGCCAATACCTTCATAATTCGCCATGCAAAAAATGGTAGTTTTATCTGGTAGTTTATGAACTCCTATCCTCTTTCCCTTTGAATTAAAAGCAGGTAAAATAGCATTTATTACATCAACAGATGCTCTATTAATTTCATCCAAAATCAATACTAATTCATCTACACCATCACTATGCAAAAACTCTGGTTGTATAAAATGAACTTTTAAATTGTTTAAATTATTCCCCTCTACATAATTAGAACAACTAAAGAAATTATTATTTCCACTAACTGAAACAACAGAACTATTTTTATTATCATTTTTTAATTGATTAGAATGATTATTTTCTGTATTAATAATAAGAGGAAGGCCATTTAAATCAATAGATTCCATAGAAGAAAGATTTAAAACAGAATATTTTATTTTTCTTCCCTCTTTTTTATCAACATTCTCAATATACTCTTCCACAGTTTTTATAACAATTTCGGTCTTTCCGAAGCCCGGATTACCAAATACTAATAAATTCTGTTTTAAATCTAAAGAATACCAAACCAATTTACTTAACTGAGAAGCACTAATCCCCCTTATATTAGAAGACCCTGAACTATTCGTAATATCTTTACTCATAATTTACTCCTTTCTAATAAAAATCTTTTTAATTTTTTATCCATATAAAAAATCACTTTAATATCAAACAAAATATTATTTTGATTTAAAATATTCATTAGGATTTATTGGGCTATGGACATAGACATTATGTTCATCTTTTTTGTTTTTCAGTCCTTTAGCGTCAACCCATTCCCAATCTTCTTTATAATTTCCAATTTTTCCTTTATCTAAAATGTATCCTTTTTCCCATTTACTATCAATCCATAATCCATTACAATCATCATAATGAATATTACCCCAAAATCCGTTTTTCCATACAGAATTATTAAAAATTCCATTTGTGAATTTCCCACCTTCAAAAAAACTATTATAAAAAACCCCATTTTGAAAAAAACCACCTAAAAAAAATCCACCTTCAAAAAATCCATTCATAAAACATCCATTATACCAACATCCATTTTCCCAAACTCCATACTCCCAAAGTCCATTATGAAATATTCCTTTTTTCCATAGACCATTTTTCCACTTTCCATTAAACCAATCACCATTTTCCCAAATTCCCTTATGCCAAATACCTTTTATCCAATATCCATTTTTCCATAGACCATTTTTCCAAACACCATTAAACCAAAATCCTTTTTCCCAAGTACCTTTTTCCCAAGTTCCTTTCATCCAAACCCCATCTTTCCAAACCCCATCTTTCCAAACCCCATTATTCCAAATACCATCTTCCCAAACTCCCCCTTTCCAAACTCCTTCATCCCAACAAAAAACACCATTCATATAATGATATTTATAAGGACGGTTACCTGATTTTTTTACCCAATCAGGAACAGGCATATCCTCAATCCAACCATCTAACCTAATATTTGTTCCGTGGTATGGATATTGATAACGTTTTATAACTCTGGTATTTGCACTTTTTCTTAATCGTCTTTGTATAGGTGTTTCGTCTTTACAAACAGCCATTTCCCATAAATCAACACAACTTTTTCCTTCATTTTCCGGATTTTCGGATATTCCGTTACTTGAAAAAGAATAACTAAATTCTGTATAGTGTTTTGGCAATGGTACGTTGATTTTCGATTTGCTAGTTGGAAGATATCTGAAATTACCTACAGTAACTACTTGGTTTTTTATAGATCCATTTAATTCAGGTACACTAAAAACACATTTATTAGTATAGATATGAGGATAAACCCTTTTCCAAATTTTATCTTCTTCTTCAAATGTATCTAATTCTAATTGAATTTGAACACCAAAAATTATATAAGATACATCACTAACATCTAAATCACCTAAAAGACCTAAATACGAATCATCATCATTAGAACAATCAACGGAATTATTAGAACAATTATCAGATTCATTAGAACAATTAGCAGATTCATTAGAACAATTATCAGATTCATTAGAACAATTAACCTCAATATTATTTTCCATTTTATTTTCCATATTACCCTCCACCTTATTTTCCATTTTATTTTTCATACTAATATCCATACAATTTACCTCATAAATTACCTTATTTATAACAAAAATATAATAAAAATAATTTAAAATGTCAATAAAAGGATTGTTTTTATTGATTATCTTTTAAATATTCTCTTAAAAAATTTTCTCTTGGAAAGTATTCTTTTGAATTTAATTATTTTTGAAATATTCTTTTGGATTTAGTGGACTTTTTACAAATTTTCCTTCAAAGTATTTTCTCTTATCATTTGAATAGTATGTTATGGTCTTCCATTCCCAATTTTCTCGGTAGTTACCTATCTTATTATCATCGAGTATATATCCTATTTCCCAATTCCCATTTTCCCAAATTCCACTTATCCAAATACCATTTTTCCAAGTACCATTTTTAAATACACTGTCTTCAAAGGTTCCTCTATACCAAATTCCATTATTCCATTGGCTATTTTCGCAAAAACTTCCTCTATACCATTTTCCATTTTCCCAAAGGGATTTTTTAAAAATACCATCCAACCAAATCCCATCTTTCCAAACAGAGTTATAAAACTTTCCACTAGACCATAAACCATCAAGCCAAGTTCCATTTTCAAAAGTTCCCCCGCCGTAAACCTCATGAACCCCCCAAAAACCATTTTTCCACAATCCATTTTTCCAATGACCAAAATTAAAATAGCCATTTTCCCATATTCCACCATTCCAATCCCCAAAATACCAAATTCCATTTTTCCAATATCCATTTACCCATTCACCTTTTAGCCAAAGACCATATTCCCATACACCTTTATTCCAAACACCTTCTTTCCAAACAAAAATACCATTATTTAAAACTTCAAAATCCTTCGGTATATTACCAGACTTTAAAACCCAATCAGGATACATATGAACTATTCCATCTTATAAAAATTTGATATCCTTTACACCTCTGTCTTATAATCCTATACAAAACTTTCTTTACATTTCCTTCCCATAACATAATTTAATATTATCCTTCACATTACTACTTATATAAGTTATATTCTTATCGCTTAGGTTATGATAAAAACATATTATTAAAATAATTTTTATACAGTTATTCACTAAAATATTCCTTTGGATTTATAGGACTATAAACAAAATCAAAAGTTTCATATGCAA
>JBDRZF010000132.1:0-4504 GCA_039803805.1 Caldifarciminota bacterium | reverse complement strand
AATTCTTTATAAAGAGTATCACCAAGTAAAGGAAAAAAATATTCTTCCATAATTTTAAGAATAAGTTTTGAATAAATGTATGGCTCTATTTTATTTTTATCAAAGGAATGGTCCCATCTTTTCAAAATTTCTAAAATTTTCCTTTCCTTTTTATTTAAATTCACATTTTTTAAAGCATTAAAAATTTTTTCAAGAACAAATTTTGAAAATTCACTCTTTATATCATTCTGAATATTTTTTAATGAATCAATATTTATTTCCTTTAACCTTCTTAAATTCTCTTCATATCTTCTTGCTCTTGCAGAAAAAGAAAAATAAACGGAAAGATAATAGGGAAATTCTTTCAAAGGCGGATTGTTTGTTGAAAACAAATACCCAGAGGATGGATTTAAAATAAAAGGAGTCTCCTCAAAAGATAAAAAATCCTCAGGTAAATCATTCCTTGGTAAAATTGAAATTTCTCTTTTCTTTTCAATCCATGCACAGGGAATATATAAAATATTTTCAAACTTATCAGCAATTATAAAATTTAAAGAAGGGGATTTGAATTCTCTTAAAGCCTCTTTTGCTTCAAAAACATTTTTTGATAAATATAATTTATATATTGAATAAAATTCATGGGAAGGTAAAAATCCTCTCCAGAAATAGATAAGTATGGTATCTTTTTCTTCTTTTATAACGGGTAAGCCCTCCTTTAATAAAACTTTTATCTTTTTTATCCTGTTTTTTACCTTTATATCTTCATAAATTGTATCAATATTTTCTTTTTTTAATTTTATAAAATCACCTTCATCAAGACATAATGAAGTTACACCTACTGCTATTTTTGAATTTTTTCCAGGAATAATTAAAGGAACACCTGGAACTGAAAAACCCATTAAAGTAAATGTATCAATTTGTAATACATTGAAAAACCAGACAGGTGGAAATGTAAATTCAAGATGAGGGTCATTCAATAAAAATGCTCCATTTTTTATTGCACAGGCATTTGATGATAAATTGAAATTATAAAAATTTTTTAAAATAGATAAAATATTATCAAATTCTTTAATTTCTTCTTCAAAACTTAAATTCCCTACAAAAGGTGCATCAACAGGATAAGAAGGTAATATTTTTTTCAAAATTTCATCACCCTTTTTACTCTTTATTTCATTAAAAATCATATCGCCCTTAAATGAAAAATTTAAACCCCATGCAATGAGTTTACCAATTTCAATTGAATTAACTGGCTCCCATTTTTCTGGAACATATCTTAATATTAAAAATTCAGGAGGTAAAAGCCCTTTATTTTTTTCTATAAAGGCGTTCACCCCTTGAGAATAACTTTCAAGTATTTCCTTTTCAAGAGGATAAAGAAAATTCATAAGGAATTCACAATTCCTTCTTATCCCAATCAATCTAAAAAATGAATCAACTTTAAATGTTTTTTCACCAAATATTTCTGATAATCTTCCTTCACAAATCCTTCTCCATAGGTCCATCTGAAACAATCTATTTTGAGCATGGATAAAACCTTGAGCAAAGAAAAGGTCATGAATATTCTTTGCTTTAATCCATGGAATTCCATATTCATCAAATTTAACAAGAACAGTATCCCTAACCCCTTTTAAAGTTATAATCCCTTTCTTTTTTGGTATGGTGATATAAAAATGAAAAAATAAAAACATAAAAAGAAGAAAAATAAAAGTGAAGATAGAAATAAAAAATTTTTTGAACATATAGAAGGTTTTTTATTATATCTCTTTGATTTAAAAAATTCAAATAAAATTGTTAAAAATTATCTTAATAAGATTATTTTTGATTTTTCTCCTTTATGAATAACAATATAAACACCAGGGGCAACCTGCTTATTTTGAAATCTGTATCCCATAATACTGTAAATTAAGATGTCTTTTTTAAAAAAGGGGGTATAAATTTTATTTAAAACAAAACCCTTGAAATTAATTCTATTATACTTCTCGTATCCTTCATTTTCTTTAATCTCAACAAATGATGAATCTACAAATAGACCATATAAATCATTATTTTTCTCATAAACTATAAAAAATCTGCTTCCATCCCATATACCATCAATATTTTGAACTGGTAAATCATCAATATAGATAGTCTGGGGAAATGAATCCTTGGGAACCCCATTATGGAAAAATCTTTGCCCTTTTAATGTATCTCCTTTTGCTACAAATAAATAAAAATATGAAGAATTAGAAAGCAATTTAAAAGAATTAGTCCAGGAAAAATTTGTATTAAAAATATTTTTCAAAGTATCAATTGTATGAAAAAAATAAATGGAAAGGTTTGAAAAAGGAAAAACAACTGCTAAATACTCATTTTCTACTTGCATTTGTGGGAAAGTATACCAAAAGTCAGTATTATATAATAAATTGGAATCTAAAATATTTCCAGTTTGGGTAAATTTAAATATAACAATGGTGTCACTGGGGGGAGGATATCGACCCCGATCAATCATATAAAAACAAGAATTACAAAAATCTGCTGCATACATTCCCTTCTTGATTTCATCATAAGTATTTATAGTCTCCCCGGTTGAGGTACGGAAAGAATATTTAGCACTAATAACAGCAACTGGTTCTATCATATCAGCCTGCACCATTAGTAGAAAACCTGAAACTCCACCTTTAATCACAGGATTGAAATAACCAAAGACTTCCCCATAACTCCAATATCCTTTATATAATATTTTTTCCTGCCCGAGAGAAACTGAATCAACATAGAATATATTTCTGCCAAGAATTGAATAATACACTGAATCAGAAATGGGAATATGAGGCTCATATTGATAAACTACAAAAAAGGTATCATTACTAACTCTTGCTATTTTTGGAATTTTTAAATCTCCATTCCATAGGGGTTCGGCTATCTTAAAAGTATCAATTAAATTTCCATATAAATTTAAATCTGCTCCATATATCTTATTACCTTCCATTTCATAAACAATTATATAACCTGAATTCCTTCTTTCAATCGCTGGTTTTGATTCATTATATGGTGAGACAATTATAGGAAACAAAATCAACATATTTATTATAACCATATCCCACCTCCTTTTTTAATTTTTTAATTATATAATATGAAAGAAAAATTGTCAAGTAAATTGCTTTACAAAAATAAACAGGTTTCAGAATTAAATTTCTTTTCTTTATAATTTAAAAATGCAATTTGGAATTGATTTATTTTTAAAGGGAATAAAAAAATATAAATACAAAAAATTGGCAATTTTAACAAACCACTCCTCTACTTCAAAAAATTTAATTCCTTCTTTTAAAATAATCAGTGAAAAATTGAATATAAAATTTATACTTGCTCCTGAACACGGACTTTTTGGAACAAAACAGATGGAAGAGAAAATAGAAGATGAATATTTTAATAATATACCTATTATAAGTCTTTATGGAGAAAAAGGACCATTTATTCCTGAAAATATATTTGATGAATTTGATATTTTAATAATAGATATTCCTGATTCTGGCTCAAGGTATTATACTTATAAATGGACAATGATGATGTGTATTGAAAAATGTGCGAAATACAAAAAAGAAGTCATAATTCTTGATAGACCAAATCCTTTAAATGGTATTGATATTGAAGGACCTATTCTTGATAAAAATTTTAAATCCTTTGTTGGATATTATCCTATTCCTGTAAGATTTGCATTGACACCTGCTGAACTTGCAATTTATTTAAATGAAAAATTTAAGATAGGATGTGAAATAAAGGTTTATAAAATGGAAGGATGGAAAAGAAAATATTATTTTGACGATTTAAATTTAAAATGGATTCCTCCTTCACCGAATATCCCAGATTTTGAAACATGTCTTTTATATGCTGGAATGTGCTTATTTGAAGGAACAAATATATCAGAGGGAAGAGGAACAACAAGACCTTTTAAAATTTTTGGTGCTGATTTTATTGAGCCCTTTAAAATAGAAAAACATTTTAAAAATTTAAAAGAAATTATTTTAAAGCCAACTTATTTTAGACCCTTATGGAGTAAATATAAAGATAAAATATGTGGTGGATTTGAAATTTATATAAAAAATAGAAAAAAATTTAAACCATTTAAAACTGGAGTTGAAATAATAAAGATTTTAAAAAATGTTTATCCTGAAAAATTTGAATGGAAGAATCCACCTTATGAATTTGAAAAAGATAAAATGCCCTTTGATTTACTTGCCGGAAATTCTTATATAAGGGAAATGATAGAAAAAAATTTTGATTATAAGGAAATTGAAGAAAAATGGAAAAAAGATTTAGAAGAATATAAAGAAGAAATTAAGGATTTTTTCCTTTATAATTGAATTCTATATTAATTTGATTTTTTAAAACAATTCAGCCGTGGCTTTTAAACCACGGCTGAAAGCACACGCGAGGGGTTGAATTACCGATTGGTTGCCGTATAGATTTCCTGAATGTCTTCGGCTTCAATAATCACTCCATCCCTGTCCTTTGACAGAATTTCGATCAACTTCTTTACCTGACATTCAAG
>JBDRZF010000131.1:0-4507 GCA_039803805.1 Caldifarciminota bacterium | reverse complement strand
AATGGAGATGATTTCTCCTGAAGGACCTGTTTATCAGGCAGGGACACTTTCAGGTAACCCTGTATCTTTAGCAGCAGGAATTAAAACGATTGAAATTCTTGAAAGGAAAAATCCTTATGAAAAGATGAAAAAGAATCTTGATTATTTCCTTCATGAAATTAAGGATATATTCAAAGAAAAAGGAATAGCCGTGAGCACACCTGCAACTGCTACATTTTTCAGCATATTTTTCTCTGAAAAGGAGCCTGAAAACCTTGAAGAAGTGAATAAAACAGATAAGGAAATTTTTATTAAAATTTATAAAAAACTATTTGAAAGGGGAATTTTATTTCCGCCTTCTCCTTTTGAGGCAATATTTCTGTCCATCTATCATGATAAGAATTTGCTTGGAAAGGTTCTTGAAATAATAAGAAATGTTATTAAAAAATTAAAATGAAGGAAAAAGAATATAAGATAAAGAAAAGTAAATCTTTTACATTGAGGGATTTGCCAAAGGAAGAAAGACCAAGGGAAAGGCTTTTAAAATTTGGATGTGAGTCCCTTTCGGTTCAGGAATTGTTGCAGATAATCTTAAGGAGCGGACATAAAGGGGAATCTGTTGCTTTGCTTTCTCAGAAACTTTTATCCCATTTTGGGAATTTAAAAAGGTTACTTGAAGCAGGTATTGAAGAACTGATGGAAGTAAAGGGGATGGGCTTTGCAAAGGCTGCCCAGATAAAAGCAGTTTTTGAACTTGCAAGGCGCTATAACTTGTATCAGGAAGAAAACTTTAAGAGGATTTCATCTCCTGAAGATGTTTTTAAAATTGTTAAAAGTAAGATTAAAGATTATAAAAAAGAACATTTTTATATTCTTGCTTTGAATACTAAAAATTCTATAGTTTGTGAAATTTCTGTTGGAACTTTAAATGCAAGTTTAGTTCATCCAAGAGAAGTCTTTGCAGAGGCGATTAAAAATAGAGCAAATAGTATAATTTTGGTTCATAATCATCCATCAGGTGATTTAACACCCTCAGAAGATGATATAAAAATAACTAAAAAACTTGTAGAAGGAGGAAAAATATTAGGTATTGAAGTTTTGGATCACATAATTATTACTGAAAATTCTTATCTTAGTTTCAAAAGCAAAGGTTTATTAAAATAAATTTTTATTTTATTATTATCAATTTTTCTTTACTGGTATTTAAAATTTTAAAATAGATTCCCTTTTTTTCTGGTTTTAAAATTTTTTTCCCGGATAAATCAAATATTTTTAATTCTTTTGAAATTTTACGGTTATAAAATTTTATTTTTTCTTTAACCTTGATATCTTTCGTCGTCTTTATTACATAAACATCATAACCACCTGCCCCAAAAGAATTTGTTTTTCCAACAATTATATAAGAAGTATCTTTTAATACTTTTATAAAATAACCTGTTTCAAATCCATTCCCTCCATACATTTCTGACCATAAGGGGAGTCCAATAGAATCAGTTTTTAAAAGCCATACAAGTGTTCCAAAATTTCCTGTTACAACATATCCATTGTCATATGTTTTTCCCATGCACCATGCAAAGTCATTGCTTAAACTTCCATTATATTTTTGCCATATGGAATTTCCATCAGGTGAAATTTTCATATAGCATATTTCATAGCCTAATAATAACCAATAAGAAGAACCACATATGATATAATTTCCACCATCATCTTTTGCTATGAAAAATCCATAGTCGTTTTCTTCTCTACCAAATGTTTTTGTCCATAAAGTATCACCATTTTCATTTATTTTTATTAAATAGATATCAGAACCACCGTTTCCAAAGGAAAAGGTATAACCAACTATCATATACCCATTTTCTGTTTTACAAATAGAATACCCAAAATCATCGGCATTCCCGCCATACCTTTTTTGCCATATTATATTACCGAGGGAATCAATTTTTGAGACATAGAGATTAAAATCTCCACCCTCAGGTTTTATAGAGCCTGCGATTATAATATCACCGTTTTCTGAAATTTCAAAATCCCTTGGATATTCCCAGGAAGGGGTCTCTATTATTTCCTCAAATATTAAATTCCCATTTTTGTTAATTTTTAAAATATAAATATCACTTTCTGAAGAATCTGGAAGTTGTGTATTTCCCACAATTATATAGTTTCCATTATATTCTTTTATAGAATGGGAAAATTCGTCATTCTGTGTTCCATAAAATTTTGTCCAGAGAGTATCACCATTTTTATTTATTTTAATAATGTAAATATCAGAACCACCATTACCAAAAGAGTGGGTATTTCCGAGTATGATATAATGAGAGTCATTTGATTCAACAAGGGAAAAGCCTGCCTCATCAAGTATACCTCCATATGTTTTTTGCCATTCAACTCCCAAATAATTTAAAAATATTGTGATTAAAATTGTATTCAAATTTTATTTTTCAAAAACTTTTTTGAAGGCTTTTAAAATTAAATCAACTTCTTTTTCTCCTATGATTAAAGGGGGTGTTATTCTTAAGGTATATTTATGAGTATCTTTTGTGATTATTCCTTCTTTTAAAAGCATTTCTGCATATTTCATTCCTTCCCCTGCTTCTTCTTTTATTTCAACTCCTATTAAAAGTCCTTTTCCCCTTACTTCTTTTATTATATCACTTTTTATCTCTTTTAACCCTTTTAAAAGTTTTTCACCCATTTTCCTTGAATTTTCATGCAATTTCAATCTTTCCATTTCTAAAATTGCTTCAATTGCTATTCTTACTCCAAGCGGATTCCCACCAAAAGTGCTTCCATGTGAACCCGGATCAAATACTTCCATTACTTCTTTTTTCCCTGCGACTGCTGAAACAGGAAATATTCCACCACCAAGCGCTTTTCCAAGTGTTATTAAATCAGGTTTTGCATTCTCCCATTCCCATGCAAACCTTTTACCTGTTCTTCCAAACCCTGTCTGTATTTCATCAAATATTAAAAGAATGTTTTCTTCATCACATATTTTTCTTATATCTTTTAAATAACCATCATATGGGATTATAACTCCACCTTCTGCCTGAATTGGTTCAACTAAAAATGCAACTGTATTTTTTGTAATGGCTTTTTTTAAAGCATCAGGATCTGCATAAGGTATTATTTTAAAACCAGGAGTAAAAGGTCCGAATCCTTTTCTATAGCCCTCTTCTGTTGAAAAGCCTACTATTGTTACTGTTCTGCCATGGAAATTTTTTTCACAGGCAATTATTTCAGCCTTGTCTTCTTCAACTTTCTTTTTAAAATATCCCCATCTTCTTGCAGCCTTTATCGCAGTTTCAACTGCCTCTGCTCCTGTATTCATTGGCAAAACCATATCCATCTTTGTATATTCTGATAAAACTTTAAAGAAAATCGCAAGTTCTTCTGTATAAACAGGTCTTCCTGTTAAAGTTAATTTTTTCATCTGTTTTATTGCAGAATTTATTATATTCTTATTCAAATGGCCATGAGAAACTGCTGAATAACATCCTATACAATCAAGATATTTATTTCCTTCTTTATCCCATACATATGCTCCTTTCCCTTTTGTAATGACGACTTTTAATGGCTTATAGTTATGAGCACCATATTTTTCTGTAATTTTTATTATTTCCTCTTGTGATAAATTTTTTAAAATTCCCTCAATCCCTCTTTTCATAATTTCTTTTAACATCTCTTCCTCCTTTTGTTTGGAGACTTTTATTATATTGCTTTAAAATTATAAAAATGAAAAGAGATTATGTAGATTTTTATTTAAAAGTAAGTGCAAAAAATTTAGGAATTTCAGAAAAATTTGTTGAATTTATAGGGAAAGGAGATGCTTATTTAAAATTCTTTCTTCCTTTTGAAAGAAGGAGGGGCGAATTTGTAAAAATTGATTTTGTAGCATTTTTTGCATCAAAGATTAAAGGTCCTTATTTTGGTGAAATTTATTTAAAAGAAGATTTTCATGAAGTTCCCCTTATTGCTTTTTTAAATATTTTTTCCCACTCTTTGTTTGATTTTCCTTTTGGTGGCATGTGTATAAAGATAGGAATTTCAAAAGATAATTACAGTTTATGGGAAAGAAAAATAATTTTTAAAAACATATTTGAAATTATTTTTGAATCAGATTATTTTAAAAATTCTTTATTTGTAAAAGGTGAAGGAATTAATGAGGAGTCAATGATGATTTTATATGATGAGATTTCAAGGAAAAGTTTAAACTCCTATACCTAGCTTCTTGGAAAACCACCTTCTATATACGGTTTTTCACAAATTGATAATATTTTCTGTGATGCGTTGATTTTTGGTATAGAAACAATGCTTGAAGATTATGGGGAGAAAATAAGGGATAAAAGGGTTACATTTTATGGTTTTGATAGATATTCTAATTTGCTTATTGAAAAACTTATCAAGAAGGTGTTAAAAATTTTATAATAGATATGGAGGAAGAAAGATATTTAAGTGTTGAAGATAAAATAAGGTCAAAATTTATAAGAATTTTAAAAGAAGAAATGATAAATTATGAAAGAGATATATTTAT
>JBDRZF010000130.1:0-4536 GCA_039803805.1 Caldifarciminota bacterium | reverse complement strand
TTCTTAAATTTGAAAGAGAAAATGTTCATAACTTTTATTTTTTTGATATATTTATTATTTTCACTATCTTTTTAGGCATCCTCTTAACTCTTTCCATTCTTTTTCCCTTTAAACATGTTGAAATTTATAATCCCTTTAAAACTCCTCCTAAAGTATATTTGCCCATTTTTATTTTGCCAGTTTATTTTTTGAAAATTTATATGCCAAAGACACTCTTTGGTTTATTCATTCTTCTTGCCATCCTTTTAATTTTTATCTTACCATGGATTGACAAAAGTAAACCTTTACCTCTTCATAAAAGGAAAATCTCTTTAATAATTTCTTTAATAGTTTTAATTACAATTTTAATTACAGGGATTTTTGGTTTTTATAGACAATGAAACTTTTTATTTTTTTGATGCTTATTTCTCAAAGTGAAGGATGCATTATATGTCATTCAGAAATAAGAAATGAATATACAAAAAGTATTCATTATAAAGAAAAAGTTAAATGTGATGCCTGTCACGGTGGAGATTTGAATGCTATTGATATTAAAAAAGCCCATCATAATGGATTTATAGGTAAACCAAAAAGAAAAGAGATAATAAAAATCTGTTCAAAATGTCACAGTTCGCCAAAAATTATGAAATCTTATGGTATTCCCTTTGATCAGGAAATCCTTTATTATACATCAGAACATGGAGAAGCCTTTAAAAGGGGAAATGAAGAAGTAGCACTATGCACTGATTGTCATGGGCATCATGAAATTTTAAGTTCATTTGATAAGAATTCAAGAACAAATATTCTTAACTTGCCCCGCACATGCGGAGCATGCCATAGTGATTTTAACATGATGAAAAAATATAATATTTCTTCTGATGTTGTTCTTGAATATAATTTGGGAATTCATGCTCAAAAATTAAGAGAGGGAAATACAAATTCACCAACATGTAAAGATTGCCATGGAACACATGGTGCAACACCTGCTGGAATTGGAGAAATTGAGAAAGTTTGTGGTAAATGTCATATAAAGACAAGGGAATATTTTTTGAAAAGTAAACATGCTGAATTCTGGAAGGAACTTGGTTATGGAGAATGCGAGATATGCCACGAAAATCATTATGTGAAAAAAGCTTCGCACAAGCTCTGGAAAGAAAAATGCCTTTTATGCCATTCAAAGGATTCAAAAAATTATAAAATAGCAGAAGAAATATATACACTATTTATAACAACCCAAATGGAAATATTAAAAACAGAAGAAATAATTGAAGATTTAAAGAAAATTCCTGTAAGCGTAGAAGATTTTTTAGGAAGAATAGAAGAGGCAAAAACATATCTTTTAGAAGCAGGACCTGTTTCCCATTCCCTGAAACTGGAAGAAATAAAAAGTTTTGCTATAAAATCAAAGTCAATAGCGCAGGAAGTTCAAAGGGAAGGGATAAGGAGAAAAAAACTTTTTGAAAGCAGAAAATTATTTTTACCGTTTTTATGGCTTTTCATTTTATTTACAATTTCCCTTATAATATATATTAGAAAAAGATGAGGAAAGTAGAGATAATTTTTATATTATCTTCTTTTGTTATAGTTTTAGGAGTTGTTTTATTTTTTCTTTTAATTCAAATTACCTCTCATCCCAAATTCTGTGGGAATATATGTCATGTTATGAAACCCTATTATAAGTCCTGGGAAACCTCTTCCCATAATGAAGTTTCCTGTGTTGAATGTCATATTCCACCAGGCATTACTTCTGAAATAAGGAAAAAATATGAGGCACTTGCGATGGTTGCAAGATACATAACAGGAACATATTCAACAAATCCATGGACTGAAATTGAGGATGAAGCATGTTTAAGGTGTCATGATAAAAGGCTCCTTGCAGGTAAAACTTTATTTAAAAATGTTTTATTTGACCATACTCCCCATTTAACCGAGATGAGAAGAAAGAAGAAGTTAAGATGCACTTCATGCCATTCCCAGATTGTTCAGGGAACACATATAAAGGTTACAGAAACAACCTGTTTTTTATGTCACTTTAAGGAAGTTGAAAGAATAGGTGAGGATATAGCAGATTGTAAGTTATGCCATGGGGCACCTGAGAAAAAAATTTTTGAAGCAGGTTTTGAATTTGACCATAAAGATGTTGAAAGATACAGGATGGATTGCATCTTCTGTCATTCCCATTCTGTTGAAGGAAATGGTGAGGTTCCAAAAGAAAGATGTTTTTCCTGTCATAATGAGCCAGAAAGAATTGAAAAATATGATGAAATTGAATATATGCATGAAACCCATATTACAAATCATAAAGTTGAATGCATAGCCTGCCACCAGGAGATATATCATGGAAAGCCAAGGGATATTGAAGCAGTTGTAAAAACCCCTTGTTCTACATGCCACTTAAAAGGGCATTCTCCACAAAAGGACCTTTATATGGGAATAGGAGGCAAAGGAGTTCCGCCAATGCCATCTGCAATGTATATAGCAGGTGTTAGATGTGAGGGGTGTCATTTTATGGAAGGTGATGGAATAAAAACATCAGGTGCTTTTTCTTGTATGAATTGTCATGGTGCTTCTTATTATAACATCTATAAAATGTGGGAAGAGAGTATAAAAGATAAGATAAAAAAGACTGAAAAAATAATAGAAGAGGCAAAAAAAATTCTTCCAAAGAATTCCCAAAAATTAAATGATGCTCTCTTTAATTTTGAACTTGTTAAAAAGGGATATGCAATTCATAACATTGATTATTCTCAGGTTTTACTTGAAAAGGCAATTGAATTTGTAAATGAGGATTTAAAAGAGAGAAAAATAGATAAGTATTTTCCATTGCCATGGATAAAATATAGACCTGAGAGAAGAATATGTATGAGATGTCATCAGGGAATTGAAGAAAAAAGGGGTTTAATTTTTAATATAAGTTTTTCCCATAGAACCCATTTAGATGAAGAGAATTTAAACTGCACAGAATGTCATAGACCTCATTATGAAAAACCGAAAGGTGAGATTTTGAAATTTGATGAAAAGGGTTGCACTTCCTGCCATCACAAAGAAAAGGTTAGAAAAGATTGCATTTTTTGCCATAAGAATGTTTATAATAAAATTCTTAAAACAAAAATAGGTGATTTTTCTCATAAATTGCATATTGAAGAAAATGAATTTAAATGCTCTGATTGTCATAAAAAAATTGAGGTGGATTACAAAATTTGTAAAGATTGCCACGATTAATCTTTTTATATTTAATTTAAATTTAAACAGTGATTGTTTAAAGTGCCATTCAAATCTTATTAAAGATTCTCTTTCTATTTCTCCTCACCTTTTATTAAATTGTAATGATTGCCATAGCGAGTTTGAAAAAGTTCCTCATCCCTTAAAAATTGAAAAATCTTCTTGTTCTTCCTGCCATCCTGAGGTTGTGATGAATTTTGAAAAAAGTGTTCACTTTAATAAGTTAAAATGTTTTGAATGCCACGGAAAGCATAAAACAATTTCATTTAAAGTTTATGGTGGTAAGATTCTTGTGCAGGAAAAATGTTCTTCCTGTCATCAAAAAGAGGGAGAAGAATATAAAGAAAGCATCCATTTTTCAGGAATTAAAAAAGGGATTAAAGATGCTCCTACGTGCATAGATTGCCATTATGAACATAAAATACTTTCTCCTTTATCTCCTGAATCTCCTGTTTCTCCAAAAAAAATCCCTGAGACCTGCGCAAAATGTCATGAAAATACAAGGATTACTTCCCTTTATGGAATTCCACCAAGACGTTTTTCAACTTATAAAAAAAGTTATCATGGTATATTTTTATATAAAGGTGAATTACATACTGCAAATTGTATCTCTTGCCATGAATATCACAAAATTTTACCATCTTCAAACCCTGAAAGTTCAATACATCCTTCAAATCTTACTATTACCTGTGGTAAATGCCATAAAGATAAGGAATGGAAATTAAAGGATGTTAAAATCCATGTTGAAGCAAAAAAGGAAGTTTCTTTTGGTGTTTATGTTGTCAGGGTCTTTTATATTTGTTTTATAAGTTTTTTAGGATTTATGTTTTTACTCCATATAATTCTTGATTTAAGAAGGAGAAGAAAATGAAGGGTAAAAGAAACATTTTGAGATTTTCATTAAACTGGAGAATACAGCATTTTCTTTTAATGGTTTCTGTTTTTCTTCTTATAATTTCAGGGATTGCTTTAAGATTTTCTGATTCATGGTTTGGAAAATTCTTGATTTTCCTTGAAGGAGGTTTTGAGGCAAGGGGGGCACTTCATAGACTATCAGCCTTTTTATTGATATTCACAGCCTTATATCATTTAATCTATATAATATTTACAAAAGAAGGTAGAAAGGAGTTTAAAAGTTTTTTATTTGAAAAAGATGATTTTTCCAATTATTTTAAAACCATCCTTTATAATTTTGGAAAAATAGAGGAAAAACCAAAGATAAAAAGGTATGGATTTAAAGAAAAACTCCAATACTGGGTATTTTTCCTATTCGTTTTTCTTATGATAATAACAGGAATTGTTATGTGGTGGCATAACTATTTTTTAGTTTCAATT
>JBDRZF010000129.1:0-4551 GCA_039803805.1 Caldifarciminota bacterium | reverse complement strand
AATAATATAATAAAAAATAGTTTTGAAGCCAATGCAAAAATTTTAAAGATATGGACTCAGAAAAAAGGAAATTATAGAGTTATAAATTTTATGGATGACGGGGTAAAGGTGTCTTATGATAAAATTGATAAAATATTTAATCCTTTTTTCTCAACAAAGGGAAAAACAGGATTAGGGTTGTATCTTGTCAAAAAGATAATTGAAATCCATGAAGGTAAAATTGAATTTATACAAAAAAATGAAAAGATTTTTAAAATATACTTAAAAGATGGGTAAAATACTTATTGTTGATGATGAAAAAAATCAAAGACTGCTTTTAAGAAAATTACTTGAAAGGGAAGGTTATTCTGTAATAGAGGCTGAAAATGGTGAAGAGGCAATCAGAAAAACAAGAGAAGAGGAGCCAGAAATTATATTACTTGATCAAAAATTGCCTGATATCCAAGGTATAGAAATTCTTACAAATATAAAGGAAATTAACCCCTTAATTCCTGTAATAATCATAACTGCCTATGGAGAAATAAAGGATGCGGTTGAAGCAATGAGAAAAGGAGCCTTTTATTATTTAACAAAGCCTGTTAATCCTGATGAATTAATTCTTCTTATTAAAAAGGCTTTTGAAAATTTAGGCATTCAAAGAGAAGTTGAAGGATTAAAAAGGATTATAGAAGAAAAATATTCTTTTAATAAACTCATATATGTTTCGGATAAAATGAAAGAAATAATGGATATTGTGATAAAGGCTTCAAAAAGTGATGCAAATGTTTTAATAACCGGTGAAAGTGGAACCGGAAAAGAACTGATTGCAGGAGCAATACATTATTTTTCAAAAAGGAAAAACGAGAAATTTGTTCCAGTTGATATTTCAGCAATTCCAGAAACTCTTGTTGAAGCAGAATTGTTTGGCTATGAAAAAGGGGCATTTACTGGTGCAGAAAGAAGAAGAATTGGAAAGTTTGAATTTGCTTCAAAAGGAACAATATTTTTAGATGAAATAGGAAATCTTCCTCTTTCTTTACAGGCTAAACTTTTAAGGATTATTGAAGAGAAAAAAATAACAAGGATTGGTTCAAATGAAGAAATACCTGTTGATGTTAGAATAATAAGTGCGACCAACAAAAATATTGAAGAAGAAGTTAAAAAGGGCAATTTTAGAGAAGATTTGTATTACAGATTAAATGTAATAAGAATACATTTACCTCCTTTAAGAGAAAGAAAGGAGGATATACCAGTTTTAACTCAGCATTTCTTAAAAATTTATTCAAAAAGAGAAAATAAAAGAATAAAAGGAATAACTGATGAGGCATTAAAAATTTTGATGGAATATAATTTCCCAGGAAATGTAAGGGAACTTGAAAACATAATTGAAAGAGGGGTTGTGCTTTGTGATGATGAATATATTAAAAAAGAGCATTTATCTTTAATTATAAATAAGGAAATAGATTATAAAAAGACTGGCAAACTTTTGGAAACGATTGAAAAAATAGAAAGGGAAATGATAACAGAGGCACTTAGAAAAAATAATTGGGTTCAAGTAAAGGCGGCAGAGGAACTTGGGATTTCTGAAAGAGTATTAAGGTATAAAATGAAAAAATATAAAATAGAAAAGGAGAGAACATGAACTTCATAAAACTTTCTCATGGGAGTGGGGGTAAGGCAACAAAGGATTTAATAGAGAAATTATTTTTACCATTTTTAAAAAATGAATATCTTGAAAAACTTCATGACTCTGCTGTATTTGAAATTGATGGTAAAAGATTTGCATTTACAACAGATTCCTATGTGGTTTCACCAATATTTTTTCCTGGAGGAGACATTGGCAAACTTGCAGTTTATGGAACTGTTAATGATCTTTCAATGGCTGGTGCAAAACCTCTATTTATCTCTCTTTCTTTAATAATTGAAGAGGGTTTTCCAATTGAAAAACTTGAAATCATAATGAAATCAATAAAAGAGGCAAGTGAGAGAACAAAAGTTTTGGTCATAACAGGTGATACAAAGGTTGTTGAAAAAGGAAAGGGAGACGAAATTTATATAAATACATCAGGAATAGGAATTATAGAACACAATTTAGATATTTCACCTTATTCTGTTAAACCAGGTGATAAGATAATAATAAATGGGCCGATAGGAATGCACGGAATTGCTGTAATGATAGAAAGGGAAAATCTAAAAATTGAAGGAGTTAAATCAGATACGCAACCATTAAATTTTATAATACAAAAATTGATTGAAGAAAATATAGAAATTCATTGTCTTAGAGATCCAACAAGAGGGGGAGTTGCGACATCATTAAATGAGATTGCTGAAAAATCAAAAACAGAAATTTTAATATATGAGGAGAAAATTCCTGTAAAAGAAGAGGTTATAGGTGCATGCGAAATACTCGGTATTGACCCACTCTATGTGGCAAATGAAGGTAAATTTTTACTTTTTTTACCTCCTTATGATGTTGAGAGGGCAATTAAAATAATTAAAGAATTTGAAGAGGGTAAAGAAGCAGAGATTATAGGTGAAGTAAAAGAAGGAAATGGAAAAGTTTTTATAGAGACAAAAATAGGGGCAAGAAGGATTTTAGATATCCCAAGGGGTGAGATATTGCCAAGGATATGTTAAATTCAGTATAATACAGATGTTTTAAGAATCTATAAGGGAGGTGGATGGTGAGGACTTTATTATTTAATGGTGTAATCCTCATGGTTATCTCCTGTATGATTTTTACTGGCTGTCACAAAAAAAATTCTCCTCCGGATACACCATCAACACCTTCTGGACCTTCAAGTGGCACTATAAACACTTCTTATTCTTTTTCCTCTTCAGCAACAGATCCTGAAGATGATGATATTGCAATCAGGTTTGACTGGGGTGATGGCAATATATCTTCCTGGAGTTCCTATGTGGCATCAGGAAATAATGTGATAATGAGTCATTCATGGTCAAATCCTGGCACTTATTATATAAAAGCACAAGCAAAGGATATAAAAGGGAATGTTTCCGACTGGTCACAGGCACATCAGATTATAATTTCATCAGGTGGAGGTGGTGGCACACTTAAATGGACATTTCAAACAGGAGGTATTGTAAGTTCTCCTGCAATAGGTGAAGATGGCACTATATATATAGGCACAAGTGATGGTAAGATCTACGCAATAAATCCAGATGGCACCCAGAAATGGAGTTGGGAAAACGGAGGAGGTAAGTATGCTCCTGTAATAGGTAAGGATGGCAGTATTTATGCAAGTGGATTTAGTACAGAATTTTATGCAATAAATCCTGATGGCACTCCAAAATGGCAATTGCACCATCCTGCCTTTCCATCTTCTCCTCCTGCAATAGGTGCTGATGGCACCATCTATTTAAGTTATGATGACACTACTTTATATGCAATAACTCCTGATGGTTATCCAAAATGGGGGATTGCATTACAAGAAGGTTACCTTGCAATAGATGTTAATGGTACTATATATGTAGCCTCGCGTAATGGTAAACTCTATGCAGTAAATCCTGATGGAACCATAAAAGACTCATTTATAATAAGTAATTCAGGATTATGCTCTATTGCTATAGGTGGTGATGGAACTATCTATGTAGGCTCAAAGGACCATAAAGTTTATGCAATAAACCCTGATGGAACAATAAAATGGTCATTTCTAACAGGAGGAGAGGTATGGTCATCTCCTGCTATAGGGGCTGACGGCACTATCTATGTAGGCTCAGATGATTATAAGGTATATGCAATAAACCCTGATGGAACACTCAAATGGACATTTCTAACCGGTTTCTCGGTAGTTTCTTCTCCTGCAATAGCAGATGATGGCACTATTTATGTTGGCTCAAGTGATGGTAAACTTTATGCAATAAATTCTGATGGCACACTTAAGTGGGAGTTTATGGCAGAACTCAGTATAAACTCTTCTCCTGCAATAGGTAGTGATGGAACTGTTTATGTAGGTTCAGATGATTGCAAACTTTATGCAATCTATGGCTCATCACCTTTAGCCTCTACACCCTGGCCAATGATTCATCATGACCTGAAACACACGAGCAGGGTTGGTGGAGGATCGTTTTAGATAAAAAATGTAATCAAAAATTTTATTTATAGAGGGAAAAAAGGCAAGAAGGATTTTAGATTATTCCAAGAAGTGAGATATTGCTAAGAATACTAAATCTTTTTACCTTTTTAATTTATTCTATGTGTATAACTTTTGCTATCTTATTTTTCAATTTCCTTAATTCCTGTGTTCCAGAACCAGTCAAACCATATTTTCCATATTGTCTCTGTAAAAACTGCTCTTCCACATAATGTAATATTTAACTCTATTTTGTTTGCATTTCACTTGTTGCATTATGCTTATTTATAACTGTCCTGGCTTACCATGAATTTGGAGTGCCTGCTGCATATGCCTATACCCTTTATTATTGAATCATCAAGTATCGCAATTTATCCAGTTTTTTAAAAAAATCAGGTTTTCTTTGAGAATATAAATATATTGATGCTTAAAAGAATTAAAAATAGATTTCTCAAAATAAGTAAAATGACGGTTTCTGGCT
>JBDRZF010000128.1:0-4554 GCA_039803805.1 Caldifarciminota bacterium | reverse complement strand
GTTCTATAGGAGGTAAGATGAAAGTTCATTTTAAATTTTATTTTGTTTTATCTTTACTCCTTTTATTTTGCTATAGTAAAACTTCAAAGTTGAAAAAAGCTCCTGATTTTGTTTTAGAAGAATTAAATGGTGAAAAATTTCATCTTTACGAGCATATAAAGAATAAGGTTGTAATCATAGATTTCTGGGATACATGGTGTCCTCCCTGCAGAGCAGAAATTCCCCATTTCATAGAAATTTATTCTAATTATGAAGATAAAGGGGTTTTAATAATAGGAATTGCCTTTGCAAGGGAAGGAATTGAAAAAGTCAAATCATTTTGTGAGGAAAACAGAATAAACTATCCTGTCCTTATTGCAAATAGAGAGGTTGTTGAATCCTATGGTGGTATAAGTGCAATTCCAACTACTTTTATAATAAATAAAAAAGGTGAAATTGTTGAAAGGGTTATAGGATATAGAGATAAAGAGTTTTTTGAAGAAAAAATTAAAGAGCTATTAAAATGAATGAAATAAAGATTTTGTCAGGGCTTACTTCTTGGAAGTTAAAAGAGGATATATGTGAAAAACTTGGCGTAGAGCCTTGCGCTCTTGAGGTGGCAAGATTTAAAGATGGTGAAATAAGAATACAGATAAAGGAAAATATAAGGGGATGTGATATTTTTATAGTTCAAAGCACACATCCTCCAGCAGAAAATCTTCTTGAACTTTTACTTTTAATAGATGCTGCAAAAAGAGCCTCTGCAAAAAGAATAACAGCAATTATTCCTTATTTCGGTTATGCAAGACAGGATAGAAAGGATAGACCAAGGGTTCCAATTTCAGCAAAACTTATAGCAAACTTGATTCAAACTGCAGGTGCTGACAGAGTTGTAACAATTGACCTTCATTCTGACCAAATTCAAGGATTTTTTGATATTCCTTTAGATAACATATATGCTTTTCCTGTTTTTAAAGAATATCTTGGTCCTTTGGATTCAAGGTTTTTTTCTATTGTTTCCCCTGATGTTGGTGGAACAAATAGGGCGACAGCATTTGCAAAAAGACTTGGAGATTTACCTCTTGCAGTTGTTGACAAAAGAAGACCTGCTCCAAATATGTCAGAAGTTATGCATGTTATAGGTAATGTTGAGGATAAAAATATTATAATTGTTGATGATATAATAGATACTGGAGGGACAATTTATTTTGCTTCTCAAAAACTTAAAGAACTTGGTGCTAAAGCAATATGGGTATGTGCAACTCATGCAATTTTATCAGGTGATGCTGTTTCTTTGCTTGAAAATAGCCCAATTGATAGAATAATAGTTACAGACACAATACCAATCCCTGAACATAAAAAGATGAGAAAATTAGAAATTTTAACTGTTTCAGGCTTAATCGCAGAGGCAATCAGAAGAATTCATGAGGAAAGAAGTATTAGTGCTCTATTCATTTAAAGGAGAGGAATATGAAAATATATAAGTTAAAGGGTGAAATAAGGGAAAAAATTGGAACAAACGAAGCAAGGAGATTAAGAAAAAAAGGTTTTATAACAGGTGAAATGTATGGTGCCCACGAAAAGAATATTCATATAAAGATAAATGCAAGGGATTTTCAGAAATTCTTAAAGGAAGCAAAAAAGGAAACAGTTTTGATCGATCTTGAAATAAACGGCAAAAATTATAAATGCATCCTTAAAGAACTTCAAAGAGATTTTGTAATGGGTTTTCCAATTCATGCTGATTTTCAGATTTTACACGAAAAGGAAATGATAACTGTTTCAGTTCCTGTTGTTCTTATCGGCACTCCTGAAGGTTTAAAATTAGGTGGCACCTTAGAGCATCTTAAAAGGGAGGTAAATATAAGAGCAATTCCGTCAAAAATCCCCGGGCATATTGAAGTTGATGTGAGTAAACTCCGAATTGGTGAATCTATCCATATAAAAGATTTGAAACTTCCAGAAGGAGTCCATATTGTTGAAAATCCGGAGGAAACAGTGTGTACTATTCTTTCACCTAAAAAGGCTGTGGAAACACCTTCTGAAAAAGTAGTAATGGAAGAAGTTCCCCCTGAAGAAAAGAAGGAAGAAAAAGAAGAGGAATAATGCTTTACATAATTGGGCTTGGTAATCCGGGAAAAGTTTATGAATTTACAAGACATAATGTTGGTAAACTATTTGTTCTTTACCTTGGAGAAAGCGATTTTTTACCGGGTGAAGGAAATTATTTTTATAAGGAAACAGATTACGGAATTCTTATAATACCGAATTTATATATGAATGAAAGTGGCAAAGTTTTCAATGATTTAAAAAAAAATTTATGATAAAAATTGAAGAAATTTTAATAGTTCATGATGATGCCGATCTTCCCTTTGGTAAACCGAAGTTGAAAATAAATGGAGGCGCAGGGGGTCATAAGGGAATTTCTTCAATCATATACTATCTTCAAACTGAAAATTTTTTAAGATTAAAAATAGGAATTGGGAAAGAAAAACCCTTGGAAAAATATGTGCTTTCCGAATTTAAAGAGGAAGAAAAAAATTTTTTATTCAAAAATCTTTTTCCTTTTTTAAAAAAAGGTATTAATGTGCTTTTTAATGAGGGAATAAATAAGGCGATGAATCTTATAAACAGTTTTGGGGAGGAATAAAGATGAATAATGTGTTAATATTTGTATCACTTTTTATAGGTTTGCTTTCAATCATTTATGCAATTTTTATTGCAAGGTATGTTATGCAGCAGGATGCGGGAACAGAGGAAATGATAAAGATTTCAGAGGCAATTCATGAAGGTGCAATGGCATTCTTAAAAAGAGAATTTATTACAATTTTTTTCTTTGTTATATTTGTTATAATGCTTTTATTTTTATCCCTTTTAACAAAATCAATTAAATTTGCCCTTGCAACTTGTATCTCTTACATAATTGGTGCATCCTTTTCTCTTAGTTCTGCGTGGTTTGGAATGAAAATTTCCACAAAGGCAAATACAAGAACTGCTCAGGCAGCAAAAAAGGGTTTTAATCAAGCCCTTTCCCTTGCATTTTTTGGTGGCTCTGTGATGGGAATAATGGTTGTAGGACTCGGAGTACTTGGAATTTCCCTTCTCTTTTTAATTTTCTCAAATCTTTCAAAAGAAGTTACAATTATATTAAGGGCTGCAAAGGCTGCTTCTGTGCTTGCTGGTTTTTCAATGGGTGCTTCCTCAGTTGCTCTTTTTGCAAGGGTTGGAGGAGGAATCTATACAAAAGCCGCTGATGTTGGGGCAGACTTAGTTGGTAAAGTTGAAGCAGGTATTCCAGAGGATGACCCGAGAAATCCTGCAGTTATTGCAGACAATGTGGGTGATAATGTTGGTGATGTTGCTGGGATGGGAGCAGACCTTTATGAATCTTTTGTTGGTTCAATAATTTCTGGACTTATAATTGCAGGAAGTTTGCAGAGTGAAAAAGGAATGCTTCTTTCATTATTTATTCCTGCTCTTGGTATTCTTTGTTCAATTCTTGGAGTATTTTTAATAAGAACAGCAAAAGGTGAACCCTCTAAAGCACTTCTTAATTCAACTCTTTTCTCGGCTTTCCTTTTTATGTTTTCCTCATTTTTTACTGTTTATTTTCTATATAATGGAAATATAAGAAATTTTTGGCCAATTTTCTCCGGTATTGTTGTTGGTGTTGTTATTGGGATATTTACTGAATATTATACAATAAATAGAAAATTTTTAAAAGAGGTTGCCGAGGCTGCAACAACTGGTGTTGCAACTAATATTCTCACCGGAATTTCCATAGGTATGAAAAGCGCTGTATTTCCAGTAATTTTAATAGCAATTGCAATAATAATATCCTATATTTCGGCAGGTTTTTTTGGGGTTGCCCTTGCAGGGATAGGTATGCTCGGCACAGCAGGTATAACAATTTCTGTTGATGCTTATGGCCCAATTGCTGACAATGCAGGAGGAATTGCGGAGATGGCTCACCTTGGGGAAAATATAAGAAAGATAACTGATTCTCTTGATGCAGCAGGAAATACAACTGCCGCAATAGGTAAAGGATTTGCAATAGGTTCAGCAGCACTTACTGCTCTTGCCCTTTTCAGTGCCTATGCCCAGACTTTAAAAATTTTTGGAATTGAAATTAATTTAAATATTCTTGATCCAAAAGTTACAGCAGGTCTTTTTATAGGTGGTGTAATACCCTTTTTCTTTTCCTCTTCAACAATAAGGGCTGTTGGGAGAAGCGCAAAACTTGTTGTTGAGGAGGTTAGGAGGCAGTTTAAAGAGATAAAAGGACTTATGGAAGGAAAAGCAAAACCAGATTATGCAAAATGTGTTGATATTACAACAAAAGGAGCATTAAAAAATTTGCTTGTTCCTGGTATGATAGCATTTTTGACTCCTTTAATAACTGGAATAGTCCTTGGTCCCAATGCACTTGGTGGTCTTATTGCAGGTTCCCTTATTACAGGGGTTCCAATGGCACTTTTTATGGCAAATTCAGGAGCATTGTGGGATAATTCAAAAAAATGGATTGAGGCAGGAAATTTAGGAGGAAAAGGTTCAAAGGAGCATAAGGCTTCGGTT
>JBDRZF010000127.1:0-4564 GCA_039803805.1 Caldifarciminota bacterium | reverse complement strand
GAGTTGAAGAGAAAGTTTCTCTTATTTCAAAAATAAAAGAAGTAAGGGAAAAAGTTTATGAGATTGAGAAAGAACTTGCAAAAGATGGTGGAATAATTATGGAAGGAAGGGATATAGGAACTGTTGTTTTACCTGATGCAGAAGTTAAAATATTTCTTGATGCTGATAAAAATGTAAGGGCAAAAAGAAGGGGGAAAGGTATTGAAGAAATTGAAGCAAGGGATAAAGAAGATAAGGAAAGGGAGATTGCTCCTTTAAAGATTGCTGATGATGCAATATACATTGATACTACAAATTTAACAATTGAAGAGCAAGTTAATAAAATTTACGAGATTGTTTTAAATAAGATAAAAAATGAGACCTAAATGGTTTATACCCTGGGTAATTCTTAATTTCCTTGCTAAAATAGTTATAAATATTAAAATATATGGAAGGGAAAAAATTCCGAAAAAGGGAAGAGTAATAATAGCACCAAATCATACCTCTTTTTGGGATCCCCCTTTAATAGGGCTTGCTGCAAATAGAGAAGTATTTTATCTTGCAAAAGAAGGACTTTTTAAAGTAAATAAATTCTTTTCCTGGCTCATAAGAACTTATAATGCAATCCCCCTAAAAAGGGAAATAGGAGGAATTGGGGCTATAAAAAAGGCAAAAGAACTTTTAGAAAAAAATTTATGTTTGTGCATTTTCCCTGAAGGAACAAGAAGCAAAACCGGAGAACTTCTTCCATTTAAAAATGGTGTTGCTCTTCTTTCAATGAAAACAAGTTCCCCTGTTATTCCTGCCTATATAATGGGCGCAAGGGAGGGCTTTTTAAAATGGTTTTTAAGAAAAAAGAAACTTGTGATTGCCTTTGGTGAACCTTTGTATCCAGATAAATTAAATAAAAAAAATTTAAATGAATTTACAGAAATTTTGAAAAAAAATATTCTTAAAATAAAAGAATTTGTTGAAAAAAATGAGGGAGGTTTTAAAAAATGGAGGGAATAAAGGGTATGGACGAACATTTTGATGTTTCTGTGAGACAAATAAAGGAGGGTGACATAATTGAAGGTAAGATTTTAAAGATAACGGAAAGGGAAGTGTTTATAGATATTGGTGGGAAATCAGAAGGTGTTTGTCCGTTAAGCGAATTTAAAAACCCAGAGGAAATAAAAAAGGGCTCCTCTGTTTATGTATATGTTGAGGAAGTCGAAGGAGAAGATGGTTTTACAATTCTTTCAAAACATAAGGCAGAGTTTATTCTCGCGTGGGATAAAATCAAATCTATTTATGATGAAAATAGAACTATAAATGCAAGAGTTGTGAAAAAAGTTAAGGGTGGCCTTATAGTGGATGTTTTTGGAGTGGATGCCTTTCTTCCTGGTTCACAGATAGATGTGAAACTTGTGAAAAATTTTTCTCAATGGGTTGGGAAGGAAATTCCTGTTAAAATAATTAAGATAAATAAGTTAAGAAAAAATATAGTTGTTTCAAGAAAAGCAGCGATTGAAGAAGAGATTGCAAAGAAAAGGGAAAAGATTGAAAAGGAATTTAAGATTGGTGATATAGTGGAGGCAGAGATAAAGAATATCACAAATTCAGCCGTTTTTGTTGATGTTAACGGAATAGATGGAATAGTTTCAATTCAGGAACTTTCAAATCGGAAAATAAAACATCCCAAAGAAGTTGTTAGTATTGGTGAAAAGACGAGATTTAAAATCATAGGTATTGATTTAGAAAATCTCACTCTTCATCTTTCTTTAAAAGCCCTTTTACCATCTATATGGGAAGAACTTGAAAAGAAATATCCTCTTGGTGAAAAGGTAAGAGGTAAAGTTAAAAAAATTCTTGATTATGGGATTCTCGTTGAACTTGAGCCTGAAATAGTAGGTTTTGTTCATCTTTCAGAGATGTCATGGAAGAAAAGTATAAAGCATCCTTCTGAAATTGTTAAAGAAGGAATGTATGTGGATGCCATAGTTCTTGATATTGATAAAGAAAAAGGTAAGATTTCACTGGGTATGAAACAAACACAGCCTGACCCTTGGAGTTCTGTAGAAGAGAAATTCCCTGTTGGAAGTATAGTAAGAGGAGTTGTGAAGGGGTTTGATAATTTTGGAGCCTTTGTGGAATTAGAGGAAGGTATTGAGGGTTATCTTCATATTGCTGATATTTCTTGGACAAGAAGGTTTCACAAACCTGAAGAAGCTCTTAAAATAGGACAAAAGTTAAAATTAAAAGTTATAGAAGTTGACAAAAAGAATAGAATACTCCATCTTTCATTAAAACATTTAAGACCAGACCCATGGGAAGAGATCAAGAAAAGACTTTCTCTTGTTGGTTTTATTAAAGCCCCTATAACAGAGATAACATCAAGGGGAATTGTTGTAGAAGTTGATAAGGGACTTGAGGGTTTTGTTCCGGCAAATCACCTCTCACGAAAGGGTAATATAAATGAAGTATACCATATAGGGGAGGAAATAGCTTTAAAAGTGATGAAAGTTGAACCTCAAAAGAAAAGGGTTTTACTTTCAGAAAAAGAATATGAAAAATTTATGGAGAAAAAGGAAATTGAGAAATTCATCAAGAAGACTGAGGAACCGGTAAGGATTCAACTTGGCGAAATTTTAAAAGGCGAGTTGGAAAAGTTATTTAACATAGAAGAAGAGAGTGAAAAAGAATCTTAAATTTAAAATAATAACTCAGGGTTGCAGAACAAATATTTATGAATCAGAGATTTTAAGAAGCATTTTTTTAAATAATGGGTTGATTGAATGCGATAGTGAAGAAGAAGCAGATATTTTGATTCTTCATTCCTGCTGTGTTACCCATAAGGCTGAAAGAGATGCAAGGAAAATAATTTCGAGATTTTTAAAGAATGAAAGGGCATTAAAAATTTTGACAGGGTGCTATTCAAGAATAGTTAAAGAGAATGGATTGAATGGCAAATTTAAATTAGTTCATAATTATGAGGATATTCCCTCTTTGATTGGTATTCAAAATAAAAAAATAGAAAAATTACATTTAAAACATAAAAGATTTTTTTTAAAAGTTCAGGAAGGTTGTGATTTTAAATGTTCCTATTGTATAATTCCCTATGTAAGAGGAAAATCAAGGTCAAGAAATCCTGATGATATATTTTGTGAATTTGAAAAGGCTTTAAATCTCGGTGTAAGAGAATTTGTCATTTCAGGAACTCAGATTGGTGAATATGGTAAGGAATTTAAAAAGGATATTGTATGGCTTATTGAAAACTTAACTAAATGGGATTTTGATTACAGAATAAGACTTTCTTCAATTGAAGTTGTCTATGTAAATGAAAGATTAATTTCGCTTTTAAAAAATCCAAAGGTCTGCAAGCACTTACATATTCCGCTTCAATCTGGTTCTGATAAGATCCTTAGAGAAATGAAAAGACCATATGATACTTCTTTATTTAGAAGGAAAATAAATATGATAAGGGAAGAAATAAAAGATCTGTGTCTTGGAACAGATATAATAGCAGGTTTCCCCGGTGAGGAGGATGATGATTTTTTAAAGACATTAGAATTTATCGAGGAAATTAATTTTTCATATCTTCATATTTTTAGTTTTTCAAAAAGACCATTTACAGATTTAGAAGATAAAAAAGAAATTAAAAGTGAGATAAAAAAAGAAAGAGTAAAAAGGCTTATTCTTCTTGGTGAAAGATTGAGAGAGGATTTTCTAAAAAAATTGATAGGTAAAGAATTAAAAGTTTTACCAGAAAAAATGGAAAATGGATTTGTAAAAGGACTTTCTGATGAATATGCAAGAGTTTATTATAAAGGTCCTTTTACAAATGAATTTGTTTTTTTAAAAGCAAGGGAAATTTTTAAAAATGGAATAAAAGGAGAAATTTTATGTCTCTCTTAGAAAAAATAAAAAAGGAGAATGAAAAGAAAAAAAGTGTTCTTGCAAAATGGCTTTTACCACAAGAGGTAAAGAAAAAAGAGGATATTCTTATATTTGAAGAGGGGAGAGGCTCTTTTGAAATGGAATTTGAAAAAAGGGAAACAGAGGAAGATGAAAAGGAAAAATATAAAAAACTTGTTCTATCTTTTCTTAATTTAAAGGCTTATGATGAAGCAATAAAAATAATAGAAGAAATGAAAGAAAAAGGGATTTGAATAAAAAGGTAAGAGATTTTCTCAATTATTTACTCTTAGAAAGAGGTTTTTCAATAAACACAATAGAAAATTATGAAAGGGATTTAAAAAAATTCTTTGAATTTTTGAAAGAAAACAATATTGATTTTGAAAATGTAAGTGTAGATGATATTACTAATTTTCTTGAATATTTGAAATCAAAAAATTATGATTCTTCCACAATAGAAAGGATTTCCTCATGTTTAAGGAGTTTTTTTAAATATCTTGTGTGGGCTTGGGAGTGGAAAAAAAATCCTGCTGATTTTATTGAGTTGCCCAAGAAGAAAAAAAGATTGCCCGAGTTTTTAACAAAAGAAGAAGTTTTTAATCTCCTTGAAATTATAAAACCTGAAACACCTCTTAAAATAAGAGATAGAGCCCTTTTTGAATTTGCTTATGCAACAGGTGCAAGAGTC
>JBDRZF010000126.1:0-4571 GCA_039803805.1 Caldifarciminota bacterium | reverse complement strand
GAATAATGTTGGGGTTGCATATTCTGAAAAAGAATATTAAAAAGGAGGGAATATGGAAAGGGAAGAAGCAAGAAAAAGAATTGAAGAATTAAGGAAAGAGATAAATTATCACAATTATAGATATTATGTTTTGAATGACCCTGTTATCTCTGATGAAGAGTATGATAGACTCTTTAAAGAACTTTTAGAACTTGAAGAAAAATTTCCAGAATTTAAAAGTCCTGATTCACCTACACAGAGAGTTGGTGCTCCTCCTCAGAAGGAATTTAAACCATTTCCTCATAAAGAAGAAATGTTATCCTTGCAGGATGCAAGAAATGAAGAGGAAATAATTGAATTTGATAAAAGGATAAAAAGGTTCTTGAATTTACCTGAAAGAACACCAATTGAATATACAGCAGAACCAAAGATAGATGGTCTTTCAACAGAAATAGTTTATGAGGATGGAGTTTTAAAGGGTGCTGGAACAAGAGGGGATGGAACAGTTGGTGAAGATGTGACTTTAAATGTAAAAACTATAAAGACTATACCTCTTTACTTAATTGAGAATAAGGAATATAAAATTCCTAAAAGGATTGATGTAAGAGGTGAAGTATATATGAATAAAAAGGATTTTGAGGAACTCAATAAAGAAAGACTTAAAAAGGGTGAAACACTTTTTGCAAATCCAAGAAATGCTGCTGCTGGCTCTTTAAGGCAACTGGACCCAAACATAACTGCTAAAAGGAAACTTGATTTCTTTGCATGGGGAATAGGGTATGTAGAGGGGATAGATTTTAAGACTCAATGGGAAGTCCTTTGTGCTTTAAAGGCTTTTGGTTTTAAAGTCAATCCATATATAAAACTTTGTAAAAATATTGATGAGGTTATAGATTATTATAGAGAATTCAAAGAAAAGAGGGATTCCCTTCCTTATGATATTGATGGAATAGTTATAAAAGTCAATTCCTTTGATATGCAGAAAAGGTTAGGTAAAACAATAAGAGCACCAAGATGGGCAATTGCAGGAAAATATCCTGCTCATGAAGTTACTACAAAAATAAAAGAAGTGATATTTCAGGTGGGAAGAACAGGTATAATTACCCCTGTTGCAGTTTTTGACCCAACACCTGTTGGCGGGGTTATGGTTCAGAGGGCTACCCTTCATAATTTTGACGAGATTAAAAGGATGGATGTAAGAATAGGAGACTGGGTTTATTTAAGAAGGGCAGGCGAGGTAATTCCTGAAGTTGTTAAAGTGGTTAAAGAAAAAAGAACAGGTGAGGAAAAGGAAATTTTGCCCCCTTCAAAATGTCCTGTTTGTTCTGGTGATGTTTTTAAAGAAGGTGCTTATTTAAAATGTATAAATTTATCATGCCCTGCAAAATTAAAAGGTGCAATAAAACATTTTGCTTCAAAAAGGGCAATGGATATAGAAGGGCTTGGAACCAAACTTATAGAGCAGATAGTTGATAGGGGGCTTGTTAAAGACCTTGCAGATATATACTACATAAAAAGACATCAGTGGATGGCTTTGGAAAGAATGGCTGAAAAATCTGCAGAAAACATAATAAAAGCAATTGAAAAAAGTAAAAATGTATCCCTTGCAAGATTTTTATATGCTCTTGGAATACCCTTAATTGGAGAGCATGGAGCAAAACTTCTTGCAAAACATTTTGGCTCAATTGAAAGACTTTATAATGTAAGAATTGATGAACTTTTAAGAATTGAGGGGATAGGTCCTGAAATGGCTGAATCTGTTGTAAAATTTTTTAGAGAAGAAAGGAATAGAAAGGTTATTGAAAAATTAATAAATGCAGGAATTAAATTTGAAGAGGTTAAGGTTTCAAAAGAAAACCCCTTTTATGGAAAAACATTTGTATTTACAGGAACTTTGAAGAGTTTTACAAGGGAAGAAGCGCAGAGGATTGTTGAAGATTTTGGTGGAAGGGCAGCAGGTTCTATAAGTAAAAAGGTTGATTATCTTGTTGTGGGAGAAGAACCCGGTTCAAAACTTCAAAAGGCAAAAGAACTTGGAGTTAAAACAATAAATGAAGAGGAATTTTTAAAAATGATAGAGGAGGCTAAAAAATCAGGATGAAAAGAGCCCTTTATCCGGGCAGGTTTCAACCATTCCATAAAGGACATTTACATGCAGTAGAGTATATTTTAAAAGAATTTGATGAGATTATAATAGCAATAATGGCTGCTCAATATAATTTTACTTTTGAAAATCCCTTTACAGCAGGAGAGAGAATATGGATGATAAGGGAATGTTTAAAAAATTATATTGACAGGATAATAATAGTTCCAATTCTGAATATTGAAAACAATTTTCCATGGATTTCAAATTTAAAATCTTTTGTTCCACCTTTTGATATCATATTTTCAAATCATCCACTTATAAAAATTTTATGTGAAAAGGAAAATTTCCCTATAAGGGAGATACCTTTTTTAAAAAGAGAAGAATATGTGGGAAAAAGGATAAGGGAAATGATGGCAGAAGGTAAAGATTTTGAAGAATTCTTGCCACCTCAAATAGTGGAAATAATTAAAAAAATAAATGGGATAGAAAGAATAAAAAAACTTAAAGAAAAGGATGAAGTTTAATCATTAATTATTATTTTCCCTTTTATGTTTAATTCATTGTTTACCCTATCACTTATTTTAAGGGAAAATTCGTGCTCACCTTTTTCAAGTTTTATTTTTTTGAATAGATTAAGCCTTCCATATACTGGATGATAATAAAGGGGAAAAAATTTTCCATCAATATAAAATTTTATTTTATTTCCATCAATGCCGCTTTCTTTATCATATACATAAAATCTAATATTAAATGGATTTTTTGAATATATTATTTTATTTCCAGTGAAATTTGGTGGTATCGTATCAAGTTTTGTTTCAAAAATTCCTCCTTTAAAAGCAAGTGCATATTCTTTTCCTGCAAATTTACCATTATAAACCCAATACTCTTTTTCTTTTAATTCTTTTTTAATTAAAAATGTGTCAAAAATTGCAAAATTTGGCAAAATATTTATTTTATTTTCTTTTATTTCTGCATAAAAGAATGAAGGAAAAGGACTCTTATATTTAATTTCCATTCCATTTATTATTTTTGATTTTATTTCCTTTTCTGAAAAAAATACATAAATTTCTTTTTCATTATTTTCTTTACCTTCAAATAAAAATTTCACTTTTCCTTCAAAAAAAGGAGGAGGAGTCCATTTGAATTCATTATACCATCCCATATCAAGTTTTTCAATTTGAACTTTTTCATCATTTAAAATTGCATAAACATTCTTTACATTCTTTCCTTCCCTGAAAACAATTCCATCAAAAAAGTAAAAATAAGAGGGTATAATAATTTTTCTAAATAGAGTCTTTCCATTTATTTTATTTTCTATTTTAAAAAATAAAGAGTCTTTATTACCTGCATAATCAAGAACAATAATTTTTATATTTAAATCTCTGTTTGCATTTATTGAAACTCCAAGAGGATGAAACCAACTTCTTGAATAATACTTGCTATCCTTGAAATAAAAATAGTTACCTTCTCTATGATTGTCTATTAAAATGCTATCATTTTTTTTAGAAAATATTAAACTATCATCTTTAAAAATTTTTATCTCATAAATTCCTGTTTTATTTCCATTTTCCCATTTATCATATGCCTTAACCCATATCATGAATTCTCCCTTTCCATACACTTTTTCCTGTCCTCTTTTTATAATAAGCGGAAAATAAGATGAATTTATTATACTTTTGCTTAGCGGAATCAAAAGTATTTTTTCTATATAAGGAGGAATAGTATCAGTAATATCTATGAATTTGAAAGGATTTAAAGCGACATTCATATTCTTTCTTATTTCAAGATGAAGATGGGGTGAAAGACAGCCTGTATTTCCTGCATAACAAACTATCTCATTTTCTTTTATCTTTATTCCTTCTTCAAAAAATATTTCAATTTCATTTTTTTCTTCTTCTAAAAGTTTTTCAAAAATAATTGAATCAATTAAATCATTAAATTTATCAAGATGAGCAAGAACATATATGTAATTGTTTTTATCTTTTAAATAAAGAACTTTGCCATAACCCTCATAACTTATTTTTGCTCTTATAACTTCTACTTCAAAGGGAAAGAAAATCGGGACTTTCTTTTTTCTAAATGTTGAAAAATCAACACCTAAATGATATCTTGTTTCCCTTGATTCACCAAAAGTTGAAGTAACAGGATTTTTAAATATATCTAAAAAAAAGAAAAAGAATAAAACTATATTCACTTATTTAAAATATCTGGAAAACTATAAATCCTATGATTATAAAGGCAATCGCTATATAAACAAGGTAATCCTGAACTATTCCTGTCTGTATTACTCTTAAATTTTTTCCGAGTCTTCCTGTTGTATAAGTTACCCAGTTTACTGTTCCATCAACAATATGTCTATCCCACCATGCTGCAAGGAAAGATAGATTTAGGGCAATTTTTGAATATATCCATTCAGCAATATGATCCATATAATACTTTTGATATACAAGGTTATAAACAGGGTATATTTTCTTTGCCGTTTTTTCAGGGGATAATCTATTTGAAT
>JBDRZF010000125.1:0-4573 GCA_039803805.1 Caldifarciminota bacterium | reverse complement strand
TATTATATGATAATCAAGCTTATATGAATACAGGAATACAAAGGTCTTCAGGAACGCCTTTTGGTGCTCACACAACAACATCTCCTGCTGGTAAGGTAATCCCGGGTAAAATGCAGCACAGGAAAGATATAACAGAAATAATCGCTGCTCATGAGATTCCATATGTAGCACAAGCGTCCCCTTCTCATTTCGGGGATTTAATAAGGAAAGTAAGAAGAGCCTTTGAAATAGAAGGTCCAAAATTTATTGCTGTAATCTCTCCATGTGTTCCAGGATGGGGTTATCCTGAAAATAAATCAATAGAGATGGCAAAACTTGCTGTTGAAACTTGCTTTTGGCCACTTTATGAAATTGAATATGGAGTTTATAAAATAAATTATAAACCAAAAGAAAAGTTACCTGTTAAAGTTTTTCTTGAAAGACAAGAAAGATTTAAGCATTTGATACAAAGAGAAGATTTGATTAATGAGATTCAGAAAAAAGTTGATGAAAAGTGGGAGAGACTTTTATCACTTGATGGTAAAAAAATAAAATAACGCGCCCGGCGGGACTTGAACCCGCAACCTCAGGGTCCGCAACCCTGTGCTCTTTCCAATTGAGCTACGGGCGCAAATATAAATATTTAAGATAAGGGATGAAATTATATAAATTCAAATTTGTTTTTTATTTGACAAATAATTTCTTTTTGCTTATACTTAAAAATCTTCTTTAAGTATGGAAATAAAAAGAATTTTAGAAATTGAAAAAAGGTTTGAGGAAATAAGAGGGTTTCTTTGAGGTAGAAAAAGTTTTGAAAGAGATTGAAAACCTTAAAAAGAAAGTGGAAAACCCTGAATTTTGGAAAAATCCTATAGAGGCTAAGAGTATTTTGAAAGAAATATCAAAAAAAGAAAATATGATAAAAGAAGTTGATGGAATAAGAAAAGAGATAGAGGATTTAAAAGAATTGGTAAAGATAGAGGGAGAAGACCCGGAAATTTTTAAAGAAATTCAAAAAGAGATTGAGAAGGTAGAAAGGAAAATTGAGGAAATTGAAATAAAATCTGTTTTAAATTCAGAAGATGATTATAAGAATTGTATTTTAACCATACATCCTGGAGCAGGAGGAACTGAATCACATGATTGGGCAAGTATGCTTTTAAGAATGTATATAAGATTCTGCGAAAGAAAAAATTTTAAAGTTGATATTGATGTTCAACCAGCAGAAGTGGGGATAAAGTCAGGAACTTTATTTGTAGAGGGAGAATATGCATACGGGATTCTTAAAGCAGAAAGAGGAGTTCATAGACTTATAAGGATTTCACCCTTTGATGCATCAAGAAAAAGACATACTTCTTTTGCCGCAGTTTTTGTATATCCTGAAAGGGAGGAAATAGAGGTCCCTATAAAGGAAGATGATTTGAAAATAGAGACCTTCAGAGCCTCAGGACCAGGAGGACAACATGTTCAGAAGGCTTCTACTGCGATAAGGATAACACACATTCCAACAGGAATAACTGTATCATGTCAGAGTGAAAGGTCTTTACATCAAAATAGAGAAAATGCAATGAAACTTTTAAGAGCAAGAGTTTATGAGTATTATAAAAAAATTCAGGATAAAAAATTTGAGGAACTTGAAAAAGAAAAAACTGAGATTGCTTGGGGAAATCAGATAAGATCTTATATATTACACCCTTATAAACTTGTAAAAGATCATAGAACTGGTTATGAAACAAGTCAAGTTAATGATGTCTTAGATGGAAATCTTGAAGAATTTATAAGGAAATTTTTACTCTTTAAAAATAAAGGAAATGGAAAAACCTGAAGAATACTTTTTAAGGCTTAAAAAACTTGAAGAGATAAAAAAGAATGGTGAGAATCCTTATGCTTATTTTTTTGATGTAAGTGCAAAAATTGAAGAGATTAAGGAAAATTATGAGAATTTTGAAAATAAGGATGTTAAAATTGCGGGGAGGCTTAAAGCAATAAGAGATTTTGGAAAGGCTCTTTTTGCAGATATTTTGGGCGAAAGAAAATGGATTCAGGTATATTTAAAGGAAGAGCATATAGGTAAAGAAAAATATGAATTTTTCAAGAAATATATAGATATAGGAGATATAATAGGAATAGAAGGGAAGGTGATGAAATCAAGAACAGGTGAAATTACAATTTTTGTTAATAATTATTCACTTCTTACAAAATCACTTTTACCTTTACCTGAAAAATATCATGGTTTAAAGGATAAGGAAAAAAGATATAGACAGAGGTATCTTGATTTTATAATGAATGAAAGATCAAAAGAAATTCTCATTAAAAGAAGAGATATAATTGATGCGATAAGAGAATTTTTGAATAAAAATGGATTTATTGAATTTGAAACACCTGTTTTGCAACCCGTATATGGAGGAGCAACGGCGAGACCATTTACAACATATGCAAATGCCCTTGATACGCATCTTTACTTAAGGATATCAAATGAACTTTATCTTAAAAGACTCATAGTTGGTGGATTTGAAAGGGTATATGAGTTTTCAAAAGATTTTAGAAATGAAGGAATAGATAGAACACATTATCCAGAATTTACCCTTTTGGAAGGTTATGTTGCTTACAAGGATTACTTTTTCCTTATGGATTTTATTGAAGATCTTTTTATATTTATTCTTGATAAAGTATTTAATAAAAGAAAGATTGAATTTCAAGGGAAAGAATTATCTTTTAATAAACCATTTAAAAAAATTTATTTTCTGGAAACTTTAAGCGAAATCTTAGGAATTGAAATTAAAAAAGAGAATGAAGAAAGGATAAGAAAAATTGGCATTGAAAAAGGTGTTTATGAAGTTAAAAATCTTCCTTATCATAAGATGATTGACAAACTTTTTGATGAACTTGTGGGCAGGAATTTATGGGAACCAACTTTTGTTTGCGATCATCCGGTTGAAATTTCCCCTCTTGCTAAAAGACATAGAGAAAAAGAGGGATGTGTTGAAAGATTTGAATTATTTACCGCAGGGATTGAAATAGTTAATGCTTTTTCAGAGTTAAATGACCCGATTGATCAAAGAAAAAGATTTGAAGAGCAGGGAAAATATAGAAAAGGAGGTGATGAGGAAGCACATCTTATAGATGAAGATTTCTTAAATGCCCTTGAAGTCGGAATGCCACCAACAGCAGGTTTTGGTATTGGTATTGATAGACTTTGTATGATACTCTTAGATACAGAAAATATAAGAGAAGTAATTTCTTTTCCCCAGTTAAGACCAAAATTGGAAAATGAATTTTGAAAGATTTTTGATTAAAAAATTTATAAGATTTAAAGGTTCAGGATATTTAAGTTTCTTATCAGTCTTTACAGTACTTGGTATATTTATTGGTGTCTCCGCCCTTGTGGTTGTGATAAGCGTGATGACAGGTTTTCATGAGGAGGTAAAAAGAAGAATATTAGGTATTTCACCTCATATAGTTGTTTCTCAGTTTTTCGATAAGCCTTTTAATAATTATGAAGAAATGATTGATAAAATTTATAAAATTGAAAATATCAAAGAAATTACACCCTTTGTTTATGCAAAGGTGATGATAAAAAATAAGGATTATGCTGACGGAGGAATAATAAGAGGGATAGAGAATAAAGGTGGAACTATCAAAGATTATCTAAAAAATAGAATGGTTTATGGTGAATTTAATATTGAAGGCAAAAATGTCGTTCTTGGAATTGATATAGCAAACAGATTGAGAGTGTGTGAAGGAGATACAATTATAATCTATTCTCCATTTCTTTCAAAGATGACGCCTTTTGGAATGATTATGAAGTCAAATAAATATGTTGTTTCAGGTATTTTTGATGCAGGTTATTTTGATTTTAATACAAGTTTGCTTATAACAAATATAAAAAATGTTCAAGAATTACTTGATTATGAAGATGATTATATTCAAGGATTTGAAATATTTTTAAAAGAGCCCTATTTAGCGGATTTTCTTTCAAATAAAATAGAAAAAATGCTTGGTTATCCTTTTAGAGCCGTCACATGGATTCAGATGAACAAAAGTCTTTTCTCTGCTTTAAAACTTGAAAAAATTGCTATGTTTTTAATACTTATACTTATTATATTTGTTGCCTCTTTTAATATAATAACAACCCTTTTAATGCTTCTCATTAAAAAAACAAGAGAGATTGCGATTTTAAGGAGTATGGGTTATAAAAAAAGAAGAGTGTTTAAATTATTTATTCTTGAAGGAATGTATCTTGGAGGAATAGGAGTAATTTTAGGTGTGATATTTGGAACAGGTTTGAGTATAATTTGTGATAAATTTAAAATTATAAAACTTCCTCCAGATGTATACTTTATTGATTATATGCCTCTTTCTGTTAAAATGATGGACATTGTCTTGATTACTATTCTTTCTTTAATAGTTATCTTTTTATCAACTTTATACCCTGCTAAAAAGGCTTCAGAAATTATTCTGAGGGATGCTTTGAGATATGAGTGAAGTTATGCTTGAAGCAAAAAATATATGGAAATCATATAAAAAAGGTGATCAAAAAATAGATGTTTTAAAAGGTGTTGATTTTAAAATAAAAAAAGGTGAAAGAATATTA
>JBDRZF010000124.1:0-4581 GCA_039803805.1 Caldifarciminota bacterium | reverse complement strand
GGATTCCTTTCTTATAAGTTAAACAAATTTGGTCTTGGATTTGGTTATTATGTTGAATATGGTGGAGGCGGAGTTGACTGGAAAAAAGAAGATATCGGAATGGATGTTTATTCTGTTTTGGGAGTAATGGCATTTGCACCTACATTTTCTTACATGATTAATGAAAAGATTGGAATAGGAGCAAAAGTTGAAGTTTTATATGGAAGTTTTGATTCTGAAATGAAAAATGGTGAGGAAATAAAACATGAAGGTAGTGGATGGGCATTTACAGGCGGTGCAGGATTACTCTGGAAACCAACTGATATTCTCTCTGTTGGACTTAATTTAAGGGGCCCATTTACTCTTAAAATGGATGGAGAAGCTGAACACAAGATAACATTTCCAAGGGAGACTACTTTAACGCATGATACAAAAGTAAAAGCTGATTTTCCAATCACAGTAGGATTGGGATTAGGAATTAAACCAATTCCAAATTTTTTAGGTGCACTTGACTTTGAATATACTACATGGTCAACTCTTGATTATGTGGAAATGACCATAAAAGGACCAACCGGTGACACCACAATGAGAGACAGCCTCCTTTTTGAAGATGCTTTCAAGATTAAAATTGGATGTGAATATACACTACCAATGGGTCTTTCTTTAAGAACAGGATTTGCTTATGATAAGGCTGCATCACCTGATTCAACTTTATCTCCTGCAAATATAGATGTTGATAAATTTGTTATTTTTGGTGGGCTTGGATATAGTATAGGTAATTTTGGAATAGATTTAGCAATTTTAAAAGCATTTGGTTCAGAGAGAAAATATGAAGAAGAAGTAGCACCAGGAATAACCGTTACTCAAAAATTCAACATGAACCCCATGGCAATTGGGGTTGCTTTAAAATATAGACTTTAAAATTTTTACCCCCGGCCCTTTTTAAAATGAACATTATTTTTTTTGAAGATTTAAGATACATTAAATTCTGGTTGCCTCTTTTAAGATTAAAACCTTTTTTTAATATTCCATTTTTTAATCACTCTTTAAGAAATAAAAATATTGCTGAAAATATTGCCTTTTTTCTAAAAGAAAATGAAATTCAAATAAAAGAAGATTCCCTTTTTTTATCCTGTTTTTTTATTCCTTATGAAATTCACCGGATAAAGGAAAATAAAATTTTGATAAAGGATAATGAAAAAGTAGGGATTTTTTTAAAAAGTGGAGAATATGATTTAGAAAAATTATTAAAAGAGTTTGAAAAAGATTACGATTTAAAAGAAATAAAAGGAGAATTTTTAAATACGCCTTTTAAATTAATTCATAAATTTGAAGAGGTTTTGAATGAGTATTTGAATTTAATAAAAAAGAGATACAAAAAAATTGGAAAGGGGTTTTACTCAAATTCAAAAATAAAAAAGAATGTTGAAATTGATACAGAAAAAGGGATTGTTATAATAGAAGAAAATGTTAAGATTGAGCCATTTACTTTTATAAAAGGACCTGCTTTTATAGGAAAAGAGAGTCTAATAAAATCAGGAGCAAAAATTTATTCTTCTTATATAGGTCCTGTTTCAAGAATTGGTGGTGAAATAGATTCCTCATTATTTATAGGTTATTCAAATAAAGCACATGAAGGGTTTATAGGGCATTCAATAATAGGTGAATGGGTAAATCTTGGTGCAATGACAACAAATTCTGACTTAAAAAATAATTATTCAGAAGTAAAAATTAATATAAGAAATGAAATAATAAATACTCACATTATAAAATTTGGTGCAATAATAGGGGACCATGTAAAAACAGGAATTGGGACATTAATACCAACAGGTGCATATATTGATATTTTTTCAAATATATTTTCAGGAGGAAAATTCTGCCCCAAATATATTCCTCCGTTTTCATGGGTATCTCATGATAAAATAGAAATTTATGAAATTGAAAAGGCAATAGAAACTGCTAAAAGAATGATGAAAAGGAGAAATATAATTATGGATGAGGAATATGAGAAAAGAATAAGGGAAATTTTTAAAAGTGAAGTTGAAAACAAAAATAATTTCCTTATATAATTTTATTTAAAAATTGGAGGGATTTATGAAAAAATTAGGAATAGTTTTAATAACAGGAATTTTTATACTTATGTGTAAAAAAGGGATAACACAAAAGGAAAATCCTCCAGTTGCAAAGGTCGATAAGATAATCATTAGAGAAGGCGAAATAGAAGCCCAGTTTCCTTCTTTCTCCCCTCAATTTATTGATGAAGAGCAAAAGAAAAAAATGTTAGATCTTGGAATTGAAAAAATTCTTTTCTATCTTGCTGCTAAAGACGAAGGTCTTTTAAAAGAATCCGAAATCAAGGATAAGATAAAATGGGCAGAAAGATTAGTGGTTGCAGAAGAATATGTAAAAAGAAAAATAGAATCTACTATTCAAATTTCACAAAGAGAAGTTGAAAACTTTTATGAAATTAATAGAAAAGATTTTGAAAAAGAGATTGATGTGGCATATGTAATTGGAACAGATAAGAATGAATTAGAAGAAATAAGAGATAGAATGATAAAATCAGGTCCTGTAAAGGTGATAAGTGAAATTAAACCTTCTCCCAATCTATTAGCAAATATAGAAAAAACGAATCTCGGAGTATTAAAAATAAATCCAGATCTTCCGACACCATTTATTAACCTCATTCTTTCCTTAAAAGTAGGAGAAATAAGTGGAGTGGTTGAAATAGCCCCTTATAGATATGGAGTTGTTCAAATACTTGATGAAGGTAAGTCAGAGACAAAAAAAGAAGAACTCTTTCAGTTAATTCATTCATTTTTATTTTTACAAAAAAGCAAAATAAAAAGAGATTCAGTGTTAAATATTTTAAAACAAAAATACAAAGTTGAAATTTTTAAAAGATAGGAGGGAATATGGAAATTAAAAAAGTTGGAGTTGTTGGTGCAGGAACAATGGGTAATGGAATTGCCCATGTTTTTTCATTAAAAGGATATGAAGTTTTATTGAACGATTTAAATGAAGAAATTCTCAAAAAAGCAATTGAAACAATTTCTGTTAATATGGATAGACAGATTAAAAAAGAAATAATAACCCCTGCGGATAAAGAAAATGCCTTAAAAAGGATAAAACTTACTACTTCTATTTCAGATTTTAAAGATTGTGATATTATAATTGAGGCAGTTATTGAAGATGTACAAACAAAAATAGATGTTTTTAAAAAATTAGATGAAATAGTAAAACCTGATTCAATATTTGCTACAAATACTTCTTCAATTTCAATTACTCTTCTTGCTGCAAACACTAAGAGACCAGAAAAATTCATAGGAATGCACTTTTTTAATCCTGTTCCAGTTATGAAACTTGTTGAAGTTGTGAAAGGAGAAAGAACATCAGAAGAAACTTTAAATATTGTTGTTGACCTCGCAAAAAAACTTGATAAAGAGCCGGTAGTAGTTAATGATTTTCCTGGATTTGTATCAAACAGGGTTTTAATGCCGATGATCAATGAAGCAATCTATTGTCTTATGGAAGGAGTAGCAACAAAAGAGGCAATTGATAATGTTATGAAACTCGGAATGAATCATCCAATGGGTCCTTTAGCACTTGCAGATTTAATAGGTCTTGATGTTTGTCTTCACATAATGAATGTTTTATATAAAGAACTTGGTGACCCAAAATATAGACCTTGCCCGCTTTTAAAAAAGATGGTGGCAGCAGGATTTTTAGGAAGAAAAACTGGTAAAGGTTTTTATGATTATAAATAAATGGGCGGGTAGCTCAATCTGGTGAGAGCATCGGCTTCACATGCCGAAGGTCGTAGGTTCAAATCCTACCCCGCCCACCAGAAATCAAAATGTTCCTTTTAATTCTTGCAATTTTAAATTCGCAAATTAATCTAACAAAAGGTTTAAAAGAAAACCCTCCTTCTGTTTTTGCAATAAAAAATGTCAAAATTATTGTAAATTCAGAAAAGATAATTGAAAATGGAACAATTGTTATAAGAGAAGGAAGAATTGAGAATGTTGGTAAAAATATTAAAATTCCCGAAGAAGCCTATGTACTGGATTATTCGGGTAAATGGGTCTATCCCGGCTTTATAGAACCTTATTTTGTTTATAAAGAAAAAAAGGAAGAAAAAGAACTTCCAAAAGAGGAAAAAATAAATTCTGATAAAAATATAATTGACATAATTTCTTTTGACGAAAAAACAATAAGAAAGTACAGAGAAAATGGATTTACTTCTATTCTTTTTTTACCCGGGGAAGGTATTTTCAAGGGTAAAAGTGCATTATTTTCTTTAAGGGAAGGAAATAGTATAGAAGAGAAATTGATAAAGAAAGACGTTTTTCAACATGTCGCCTTTGATTATTATAAAGATAGAAAGGGTTACCCAAATTCATTTATGGGGGCAATCTCTCTTGTAAGGCAAACATTTTATGATGCAATCTGGCATAAAAAAATATGGGATTATTATAAAAAAAATAAAAATATTCCAAAACCAATTTATTCAAAATCCCTTGTGTCTTTGTATGATGTTTTAGAGAAAAAACAAAAAATAGTTTTTGAAATAGAAGATGATATAGATATATATAGAGTGTT
>JBDRZF010000123.1:0-4602 GCA_039803805.1 Caldifarciminota bacterium | reverse complement strand
ATTAAAAAGTTTCCAAAAAAGAAAGAATAAATAAAATTTAAAATTGGAATATCTCTTATTATTTCCATAACTCTTTCAACTATCCAATATAAATTATTTTCCATTGGAAGCAAAATACCTGTAAAATATTCAAAAAATAAAAATAAAAGGAAAAGAAATGTAAAAACCCATAAAAATTTATTATTTTCATAAAGTTTATAATAAAAAATTTTAACAATTTCTAAAATGGAAAAAAACAAAAGGAAATTTGCACCCCATAAATGCATATTAAAGAAATAATATCCAAATGCCACATCCCTTATTATAAAAAGTATGCTCTCATAACCTTTTCCCATTGAGGGTATATAATAAAATAGCATAAAAAATCCTGTTAAAGCCTCAAATAAAAAATTTATTAAAATTAAAATTTCAAGAAAATATTTTTTCAAAGGAAAAAATTTATTAAAGGATAACATAAAATTTATCACCTCTTTTTTCTATTTCATACCTTTTTAATGGAAAGGAAGGAGGACCTTTTAATGGATTCCCATTTAAATCAAATAATGCACCATGGCAGGGACAATTTATCATTCTTTCTTCTTTTTTATATTCAAGTATGCATTTCATATGGGTGCAAACTGCTGATATTGCAATGAAACCTGTTTCAGTTTTTATAAAAAATAAAGGCTCCTTTAAATGGGGAATAAACTTACATTCCCATGGCGCAAGTTCATTTGCCCCTTTAATTTCTATTTCCTTTTCAAATTCTTCTCTCTCAATCTTTGGCAATTTTATAAATGAAAGGATTGAACCGATAATTCCTAAAAACCATGCAAAAATTGTTCCTTTAAAAATATAATTTAAAAAATCCCTCCTTTTCATACTCTCCTTTCCTTTTCATAAGGAGGTAAAAGCCATATCAAAAAAAGAAGAATTAAAAACGGTAAAAATAGTAGTCCCATACTTGCATATATCCCCTCTCTTCCTATAAGCCCCAATTTATATATTGTTAAACCTCTTAAACTTTTTGAAAAAAGTTGACCTCCTATAACAACATTCCATCTTGTTGCAAAAATACCAATTAAAACCATAACACTCACTAAAAAATATGTGAACTTCTTTGCACTATCAGATGAACCAAATATTCTTATATAACCTAAAAAAAGAATTGGTAAAATTGCTCCTATTAGTATTTGAAATATAAAAAGAGAAATAAATAGTTTTCCTTTTATAAGAATTTGAAACATATCAAAGAACTCTTCTGCTTCATAAATTCTTTGAACAAGATCAAGCATCTCAAGGGAAAAATCTATTATTATTGAATATAAAAGATATTTTGCCATTGCATCAAGACAGGGAATTGAGGGCTCTTTCCCTTTCAAATAATTCAAAACCATGTAAATGAAAATGACAAGGGCAATACCTGAAACCATTGCTGAAAAAAGAAAAATAACTGGCATTATAACACTTGACCACCAAGGATTTGCTTTAACAGAACCAAATATAAATCCAACATATCCATGCAAAAGGATTGCAGAAGGTATACCTATTACTGCAATAAATTTACTGAACCTTTTATCAAAATCTTCTATTTCTTCATTTATCTCTTTCACACCAAGTGTCAAAATTTTATAAATAAATCCTTTTATTCCTTTATTTATTTTTGAAAATTCAATTATCTCTTTTCTATATTCAAGCCATATTTCTATTAATAAAATTGCCATTAAATACCATATATAAACAAATCCAAAAACTGCCATAGCAGATGAAAGATGAGGGGTTAGAAATATCTCAAAACTCCTGAAAGGATGGGTAAGATGGAAAACAAGGGGAAGCGGAGCACAAATCAAAAAAGCAAGAGCAGTTAAAAGGGAAAGCCTGTAAGTCGGTCTTACATCCCTTATTTCAAAAACTTTTTCTAAGGAAGCAAGAATGAATGCCCCTGCAACAAGCCCTGTTATATATGGATAAAGAACAATTAATATGCTCCATCTTAGTTCTATTTCATTTGGATATATAAAACCCTCTATACTTCTTAAAACCTCATACAAATGTTCCATTTCCATTATCTTACCTCCATATCCATATCCTTATAATAAACTTTTGGATGGGTTCTCAAATGGGGTTTTAATACCTGAAGTGGATAACTTTTTAAAAATTTATGAACAGGACTATCAGGATCATCTATCTTACCAAAAATTCTTGCATTTTGTGGGCACACAAGAACACAAACAGGTAAAAGCCCCTTTTTTATTCTATGATAACAGAATGTGCATTTATCAGGTGTTTTTGTTTTTGGATGAAAATACCTTGCACCATATGGACATGCCTGAATACAATAACCACAACCTATACAATATTTCTTATCAACAAGAACAACACCATCATCTGTTTCATAAGTTGCCCCCACAGGGCAAACTTGAACACATGGGGCTTCTTCACATTGATTACAGAGTTTTGGAACAAAAAAACTCTTTGCTATCTTTTTTGGAGGATTAATCTTTTTAAATCCATTAAATCCGCCATCAGGTGATTCAACATAAACCTCACCATCTTCAAAGATAATATATCTTTCTATCCATGTCCTAAAATAAAATGGATACTTTGGAACATTATTTTCCTCTTTGCAAGCCCTTACACACTCTCCACATCCAATACATTTACTTATATCAATTACCATTCCAAATTTATTTTTACCATATCTAAAAGTTTGAACAATAAAATTTAAAAGTTCATTTTTAAAAAAGGGGGCTAAAATAAAAAACTTTAATTTATTTATAAAATCTCTTCTTGTCATTTTATAGAAGGATTATGAGGTATATGGCATTCAATACATTCTCCATCGGGATTATGTTCTTTCTCGTTAACCTGTGGAAAAGATAAAGGTCTTGATTCAATTTCAAAATGGCAAATACCACAAGAATTTCTTTTCATCTCTTTTAAAGGTTTATTTTCATCAGGATTTTCTATGTGGGCTGAAAGTGCTCCATGACATACCTGACAATTTAAACTCTTGTGTGAATAAGAAATAACTTTTTTATACTCTTCTTCATGACAACTTTCACATTCCTTTATATCAGCATATTTTGTAGGCAAATTTATATTATCAGCAATTGAATCAGCCCTGTAATGCCCATATTTTCCAAAACTCTTTGGAATCAAAAATGGTCTTAATATTATAAAAATTATTAAAATGCCAAAATAAATTCCAAAAAGCCTTTTTATATGAGAATACTTAGAGATTTCCTTTTTCCCCTCTTTCATATTCCAAAAATTACATCAAATCCTTCTTCTTTCAATTTTAAGATCCAGACCTTTTTCTTTTGAACATACAATTTTTTAATGGAATTGTTTAAATTTTCCCTGTTATAAAATCTCAGATTCTCAAAACATTTTGATAAAAAATGGATTGATTCATAAGAGAGGGCAGAAAGAAAATTTGGTTTTTTACCATATTCTATTTCAAATTCATTTATAAAATCTCTATATTCTTCTATTTCTATATCAGGATGGAATGGTGAAGATATAAAAACTTTAATTTCCTTTTTGGAATAATTTTTAAGTTCTTTTACAACCTCTTCAGAATACCATCCATCCCCTCCTAAAAATATAGGTGTAAAATTTTCGCTTATACATTTTTTAACAAAAAAAATTGCTTCCTCCGCATAAAGGGGTGCAAATACTCCGGAAGGGTTAACCTTTTTTAAATAAGAAATTTTTGAAATAATATTCTCCCTGTCAAATTCCTCAACTGCCAATATTTTTCCACCCATTTCTTGAATAGATTTTTTAAACTCTTCAAAAAGCACTTTTGAATAAGGCTCATCCTTTTTATATATTATTGCAAATTTATCAATTCCATAATATTCTATTGCAAACTTTGCAATAGCCTTTGCTTGATCTATATCAGAATAAGTCATACTATAGATATAATTTTTGTCCTTTGTAATAAAAGGAGAAGTTGCTGTGGGCGTTATGAGTGGAATTTTATTTTCTTCACATAAAGAAGAAGCATATAGGGCAAATTTTGAAATAAGTGGACCTATAATACATAAAAATTTTTCATCCTTTAAAATTTCCTCAATTTTTATTTTTAAATTTTCTGAATCAGATTTAAAATCAAATATTTCAATTTCAAAGGGGAGTTTTAAATTATTTTTCTTGAAAAAATCAACTCCTAAAAGAGCCTCATTTGCGTAATTGGAATATTTACCTGTTAATTCAAAAAGAATTGCAACTTTTAATTCCCTCTTTTCCTTACATAAAAGAAAGAGAAAAAAAAATATTAAAAATTTCCTCATTCAGGTGTCATTGTGAGCACATATTTAAAACCTTCTGGTGAAACTTCTAATATAAAAACATCCCTTAGAGGGTCTTTACCTCTTTTAAAAGAAATATTCCCTGTTACACCTTGATAATCTATCTCTTTTAAATTTTTTAAAAATTCCATCCTATCAGGTTTTTCCATCTTTTTAAGTACTTCATAAACTATTCCAAGAGCATCATAACAAAGGGCGGATGTAAATTCAGGCTCACTTTTATATTTTTCCTTATATTTCCTGATAAATTCTTTTGTCTTTTCATAGGGCAAAAAGGGAGTAAAGGGTGAGGAAATGTATGCTT
>JBDRZF010000122.1:0-4659 GCA_039803805.1 Caldifarciminota bacterium | reverse complement strand
AATTATCTCTGTTATCACCAAGAACAAAGTATGTATTTGGGGGGACAACAACAGGACCAAAATTATCCCTTACCATAGGCTCTTCTGTAAGTTCTCTTTCTACCCACATTCTTTGAAATTCTTTTTTTGAAAAATCATCTTTTATATTTATCAAAGGTGGAACAATTTTTTCATCTTTATGAATAGCATAGGGTTCAAAAACCTTTTTTCCATTTATATACAAAACTTTATCTTTTATTTCAATTGTATCACCGGGAAGACCAACACACCTTTTAACGAAATCCTTTGATGGATCAAGGGGAAATCTAAAAATAACAATATCTCCCCTTTTTGGTTTATAAAATTGGAAAAATTTTATTTCTGTATAAGGAATTTCTATTCCATATATAGGCTTAAATACTAAAAGAAAATCTCCTGGTAAGAGAGTATCTTCCATTGAACCGGATGGAATTCTATATGCCTGAAGCACAAAGTATCTCAAAAATAAAGCAACAACAAGAGCCCATACCCATCCTTCAATTTGCTTTTTTAATGAAGATTTCTTCATTAAGGTGAAATTGCTATAATTCTTTTATTTCCCTGCCTTTCAATATGGAATGGAATGGGTTTATTTTCCTTTTCATAAAGTTTTCTTGCTTTTTCATAATCTTTAATATCATTTATATTAATTTTACCTATCCTATAAATCAAATCTCCTTCCCTTAAACCTGCTTTATAAGCATTTCCTTCAGGATCAATATTAACTATTACAACTCCTCTATCACCTTTTATGTTATATTCTTCTTTTAAATTTCTTGATAGTTCTTCCACTTCCATTCCAAGCCAACCTGTAACTTCTTCTCTTTTCTCCTCGGCTTTTGTAAACATTTCTTCTTTCAATTCACCAAGTTTTACATTAACCTCTCTTTTTTTGCCATCTTCATTTATTAATGTAAGTTTAACAACCTCCCCTGGAAAATGACTTATTATCTTCAATCTTAAATCTTCAACATTTTTAACCTCTTCATCATTAACTTTTATTATGATTTCTCCCTCTTTAACACCTGCCTTATCAGCTGCTTCTCCTTTAACAACTTCTGTTACAAGCGCCCCCATCGGTTTCTCAAGTCCATATGCCTTTGCAAGGTCAGCATCCACTTCCTGAATTTTTACACCAAGATAACCCCTTCTAACTTCTCCCTTTTCAATCAACTGCTTTGCAACATTTTTTGCAGTATTTATTGGTATTGCAAATCCTATCCCTATATTCCCTCTAACCATTGTTGAAAATATTGCAGAATTTATTCCAATAACTTCTCCGTCAATATTTAAAAGAGGACCTCCGGAATTCCCGGGATTTATTGCTGCATCAGTTTGTATAAAATTCTGAAATACAGGACCTTCTTCCTCACCAAATTGAAGGTTTGACCTTCCAAGTGCAGAAATTACTCCAACTGTCACAGTTCCATTAAAACCAAACGGATTACCTACTGCTATTGCCCAATCACCCACATTTATTTTATCTGAATCGCCCAATTTTAAAACCTTTAATTCTTCTTTTGTTTTAACGGATAAAACAGCAACATCAGTTAGTTTATCTTTTCCAATTATCTTTACTTCCTTTCCTTTAAATTCTCTTTTATCCCATAAAGTTATAATTATCTCGTCAACATCCTTGATTACATGATAATTCGTGAGAAGATAATAAGTATCGCCTTCTTTTTGAAATATAAATCCTGAACCAAGCACTTCTGTCTCGTATTCTCGTGGGTGTTCAGGGATAAATTCTTTAAAAAATTTTTTAAAAAATGGATCTTCAAAGGGGAAAAAGAACTCTATACTTCTTTTTACTTTTTTAGTTGCCTTTATATTTACGACTCCTGGAATAACTTCCTGTGCTATCTTTGCGAAAGGATTTTTTAAATCAAACTTTACCTCTTCTTTCCTTGCTTCTTTTAGAGGATTTTCTGCATAAGCCCTTGTATCTATCTTGAGTTTTGCAGTCATTATAAAACCTGTCAATACTCCAACAAAAAATATAAGACTACCTATAAGGATATAAAATCTTTTCATCTTTCACCTCCTTAATCTAAATATTTAAGACAAATTAAAGTGTCTTAAAGTTCCACTGGGGGGCAGGGACTCGAACCCCGATTACCTGGTCCAGAGCCAGGCGTGTTGCCAATTACACCACCCCCCAATAGCGCCACCGGGATTTGAACCCGGGTCTTGTGGCTGAGAACCACACGTCCTAGGCCTGGCTAGACGATGGCGCCATAAGTTTTAAATTATATTAAAATAGATGGGAAAATTTCAATAAATTTTCTTCAATTTTTTTATTAAGTTCTTCTTTTTTAAATTTAATTCCCTCAAATATTGCATTTTTAATAGCATTGGCTGAACTCCTTCCATGACATATTATAACTGTCCCATTAATACCAAGTAATGGGGCACCACCTAAACTTTCATAATGGAACTTTTTTAAAAGTTTTTTTATACTTCTTTTTAAAACAAATATTCCAAACTTATTAACTATGCTTTTTCTTACTTCCTCCATAAATACACTTGCAGCAGCTTCTAAAAGTCCTTCACCAAATTTGAGTATAGAGTTTCCCACAAATCCATCTGTAACAATTACATCAGCTGTTCCTTTGCATATATCCTTTCCTTCAACAAATCCTATGAATCCGGGTAAATTATTTTGTTCAAATAATTCTTTTGCTTTTAAAACAAGTTCATTACCTTTAATTTCCTCTTCACCTATTGAAAGCAGTGCAACCTTTGGCTTTTCTTTATTTAATATATACTTTGCAAAAAAATAACCCATTATTCCAAATTGAAAAAGATAGATTGGTTTTGAGTCAACATTTGCACCCACATCAAGAACAGCAACAGAACCTTTTAAAGAAGGAAATAAAGCGCATATTGCGGGTCTTTTAACTCCTTTTATTTTTCCAAGGTGTTTTAATGCAAAAGCAACAACTGCACCTGTATTACCAGCAGATATGAAAAAATCACCTTCACCTTTTGAAACCATCTCAAGTCCTATACTCATTGTTGAATTTTTCTTTGTTATAAGTGCCTGTGAAGGTTTATCATGAAAACTTACCTTTTCTTCAGTATAAATTATTTTTATCTTTTCGGATAATTTTTTCGGAATTTTATCCTCATCTTCCTTTGAGGCTAAAAAAATTACCTCTAAATCATCTCTTTCCTTTAATGCCCCTAAAGAACCTTCAATCTCGGGAAAAGGATGCTTTTCACTTCCTGCACCATCAACTATAGCCCTATACATCTATTCCTTCTTTTTTTCAACAATTTCAATTACAGGCAATTCTTTATAATATCCACAAAAAGTGCATACCCTATGGGGCAATTTAAAATTGCCACATCTTGGACATGTTGAAAAACCGGAAAGTTTTATCTTCCAGTGGGTTCTTCTTTTTCTACTTCTTGCTTTTGAATGTCTTCTTTTTGGAACTGGCATATTACCTCCTTAAAAGTTTTAAATATTAATGAAAATCTACTGTATTTTTCAATAAAATTAAATTATTATGAAAAGGGTGATGCCTTTTGATAAATACATGGAAATATGTTTATATGATAAAAAAATTGGTTATTATATTAAAAACAAGAAAATATTTGGAAAAGAAGGTGATTTTTTTACTCCGCAAACAGTTTCAAAATTTTTTGGGGAAGTAATAGCAAATTTTTTAAAAAAACATGAATTTAAAAATGTTTATGAATTTGGGGGGGGTGATGGTTCTTTAGCCTTTGATATCCTTTCTTCAAATTCCGAAATTGAAAAATATTATATATTTGAAATCAGTGAAAATAATAGAAAAATAATAAAGAAAAAATTAAAAAGTTTTGAAGAAAAAGTTATTATTTTAAAAAGCATAGATGAAATAAAAGAAATGAAAGGTTTTTTTATTATGGTTGAATTTATTGATTCTTTCCCGTGTAAGAGATTTCTCAAGAATAAAGGATTTCTCGAAGTATGGGTTGATATTAAGGAAAAAAAAGAAATTTTTAAAAAAGTAAATTTTAAGTTTTTAAAATATTATGAATTTTTACCGGATGGGTATTTTTTTGAATTTCCCTATTCTTTTATGAAATGGTTTAAAAAGTTTTTAAAAAAGTTTATCCGGGGTAAAATACTTTTTATAGATTATGGAATTTTTAAAAACGATTTGATAAATTATCCGGAAGGGACAATAAGGGGTTTTAAAAAGCATAAACTTATAAAAAATATTCTTGATTATGAAATTGGGGAAATTGATATCACCTATACTCCTGATTTTTCCTTTTTAAAAGAATTTTTTGTAAAAAATGGATTTGAAATAGAAAAAATTTCTTCCCTTTCAAAATTTTTAATAGAAGAAGGAATACTTGAAATTTTTGAAAAGGAAATTTTAAATAAAGATGATTTATACTTTAAAATTAAAAAACTTGGAGAAATTAAAACACTTATTTTACCTGAAATAATGGGTGAAAGTTATTTAATTTTTTTAATTAAAAAATGAATTTTAGAGAAAAAATAAAGGAAAGGATTGAAGTTTTACATAAAGTCTGCGAAAATGAAGAATTGATTGAAAAAATAATTGAACTTGTATATTCTCATATTAAAAAAGGGGCAAAAATAATTTTATGTGGAAATGGTGGAAGTGCTTCTGATTC
>JBDRZF010000121.1:0-4666 GCA_039803805.1 Caldifarciminota bacterium | reverse complement strand
GGGTGTCCTCCGAAGAGTCGCCGTAGAGCGGGGCGAGACGACGCACGATGTCGTAGAGGAGTGATACAGTAGGAGACCCATTTAAGGATACTGCTGGACCTTCTCTAAATATACTTTTAAAACTTATGGCAATAGTATCTCTTGTTTTTACACCAATTATAATTTATTTGAACAAGTTTATAAAATTTTAAGATGGATAAAGAGAAAGCGACTCAACTCTTAAAAAAATATATAAAGAATGATAGATTATTAAAACATTCTTTTGCTGTTTCAGCATGCATGAAAGGACTTGCGGAAAGATTGAATGAAGATATAGAGAAATGGGAAATCACAGGTATTTTACACGACCTTGATTATGAATTTACAAAAGAAAAACCTGAAGAACATGGAATTATAACAATTCAAATACTTAAAGAAAATGGTTTTAACGATGAAGAAGTTTTTAATGCCATTCTTGCTCACTCTTCTAAAAAAAATTGTGAAAAGAAAATTGAGTGGGCTTTGTATTCAGTAGACCCTGCTTCAGGATTCATAGTTGCCTGTGCCTTAATGCATCCTTCAAAAAAGATTAAAAACATTGATTTAGATTTTATGAAGAGAAGATTTAAAGAAAAAAGATTTGCTCAGGGAGCCGATAGGGAGCAGATTAAAAAGTGTGAAAATCTTGGTATTTCCCTTGATGAATTTTTAAAAATATGTTTAGAAAGTATGCAAAAAATAGATGAATTACTTTCATTATGAAACTTAAAAGAAAAGATTTAATATCTTTGAGGGATTTAGAAAAAGAAGAGATTGAAATGATTTTTGATGTTGCTACATCCTTTAAGGAAGTTTTAAAAAGACCTATACCAAAGGTTCCTTCCTTAAGAGGAAAAACAATTTGTAACCTTTTCTTTGAACCTTCAACAAGAACAAGGTCTTCTTTTGAACTGGCTGAAAAAAGGCTTTCAGCAGATTCATTAAATTTTTCAGCAAGCACATCTTCAATTACAAAAGGTGAAACAACCCTTGATACTTTAAAAAATATTGCAGCGATGAGAGTAGATGCCTTTGTAATAAGACATTCTTTCTCAGGTGCCCCACATTTTCTTGCAAAGCATACTCCTGCTTCTGTAATAAATGCAGGTGATGGGATAAATGAGCATCCTACGCAGGCACTTTTAGATATTTATACAATTAAAGAAAAAAAGGGGAAACTTGAAGGTCTAAAAGTTTTAATAGTAGGAGATATACTTCATTCAAGGGTTGCAAGGTCAAATATTTATGGAATGCTAAAGATGGGAATGGATGTTACACTCTGTGGTCCTCCAACACTTTTACCAAAGGAGTTTGAAGTAACAGGATGCAAAATCTCTTATCAACTTGATGAAGTCTTAAAAGATGCGGATGTTATAATGGCTTTGAGGGTTCAAAAGGAAAGGGGTGGAAAATCATTAATACCTTCATTTCGTGAATATAGAAAAATTTATGGCATAACTTGTGAAAGACTTAAATATATAAAAGAAGACGCACTTATAATGCATCCAGGACCAGTGAACTGGGGAGTCGAGATGGATTACGAAGTTCTTGAGTCAAATAAAAACATTATATTAGAACAAGTTGAAAATGGTGTTGCCATAAGGATGGCTATCTTATACCTTCTTTTAGGACCTGGAAAGGAAGAGATAGAAAGTTAAATTAATGGAGGCAAGGACAAAACAGGTACTTCACTTTCCCTTATAACTCTTTCTGCAATAGAGCCAAATAATGCTTTTTCAATTCCTCCCCTTCCATGAGTTGTCATTATTATCATGTCTGCCTTTATATCTTTACAAGCCTTTAATATTCCGCTTGCAGCATCAGGTGATTTTTCAACAATTATTTCACCCAATATCTTCTTTTCCTGTCCTATTCTCTTTTTTATTTCCTCTTCCATTTTTTCTGCTGCTTCCCATTTTGCCATGCTTTCTAAAATAACGAGGACATGTAAAAAATAGATTTTTGAATCAAAAATTTCTTTCATAATATTTGCATAGGATACTGCTTGAAAAGAAATTGGTGAAAGATCAACTGGTACAAGTATTATTTCTGGTCTTTTTTCAATTTTTGTTCTTGTTGTAAGAACAGGGAACTTTTTCTTTTCTATTACCCTCCATGTTGTTGAACCTATAAAATAACTCTCTATTCCATGGGTTGTTTGGGTCCCCATTATAATCAAATCCGGTTTTATCTCTTCCGCAAATTCTATTATTTGAGTACTTGCTTTTCCATAACTTATTTTTCCTTCAACATCAATTCCTTCCTTTTTTAATTCTTCAATTTTTTTGTTTATTTCTTTTCCCCTTTTCTCTCCTTCTTCCCTCAAAAATTTCTCAACTTTTTCTTCATAACCCAAAATTTTTACAAGGGGGGTTTCTATTTTTTCTACTACATTTAAAAGGTATAATTTTGCCTTTAAATTTTTTGCTAAAAATGAAGAAGAAGAAATTAAAATTTCTGGATTTTTTTCAATTTCAATAGGGCACAATATTTTTTTTATTTTCATGATTTTTCTCCTTTTAATATAATTTTTGAACTGAATAAATAAATTAAAAATAAGATTAAAAAAATCATTGCAAGAATTTTTGTATTATGGGAAAAATAGGCAATAACTGCACAAAAAATTGGAACAATTGATAGAAGTGCAATTCTTTTTGATAAAAATATTAAAGAAAAAAATATAAAAAACATCCATATTATAATAAAAATCGCTGTTTCTCTCATTTTATTCTCCTTTTTTTATTTCTATATTGTAAATTATCTTTGTCTTTGGTTTCAAATTGTTTGAAACTGAACAATACTTTTCAAGAGAAAGATTTATTGCTTTTTCTACTTTTTCTTTTTCAATATTTTCACCCTTTAAAATATAATTCAATTTAATTTCTTCAAAATATTTTGGATGTTCTTCTTTTCTTTTTCCTTCCACTTCAATTTCAATTTCTTTATAATTTACCTTCATTTTATCTAAAATTGAAATAACATCCATTAAAGTGCATGCACCACAGGCCATAAGAAGGTACTCCATTGGAGAAGGAGCACTTTCAAATCCTCCAACTTCTTTTTTTGTATCTATAACTATGCTATGTCCCGAGGCGCTTTCTCCAACAAGTTTTAATCCCTCAACCTTTTTAACTCTTACTTTCATCAGTTCCAAATAGTTCCAGGTTAAATATTTTTTCCATGCTTTCCCTTATTTCTGACTTTTTAATTTCTTCTTTTTTTACAACAATATTTAATTTCATTTCGTTTCCGTATATTTCCTTAATTTTTTCTTCCATAAATCCTTTTTTAGTTTCAATCATTTCATAAATTGCTGAACTTACCTCTATTAAAATTTCCTTTTCCCTTATTTTTGGTTTAATATTTTTAATTGCTAAAAAACATGCACTATTTATTTCTTTAATTTTTTCAAGAAATATTTCCCATTTATCTTTTTCTTCTATCTTAACTTCTTTAACTTCTTTAGAAATAACCTCTTCTTTTATTTCTTTAACAGAAATTGCTTCAAGCATTTTTTCAACATCAACACTTCTTGGTAAATAGCACATTTTAGATACCAAAAACTCAATATAAATTCTAGGATTGGAAATCCATCTCAAGTATCCTTCAGCATCAAGTAATAATTTTATCATTCTTATAATGTCTATTTCCTTTAAATTTGCTGGTAATTCTTTACCGTTTAATACATGTTCTTTCAGGATTTCATTTAAGTATTCTTGAAAACCTCTCACAAAATTTATTTCACTAACACCCTTCTCAAATATCTTTTCAATATAGAAAAGGCAGGAAGAAAAATTTCCCTTTATTATTTCATTCCATATATTTTTATATACTTCCTCTCCAACAAATCCTATTATTTCATTAATGTCCTTTAAACTTATTTTTTCAGGATTATACATATATGCTTTTTCCAAAAGAGTTAAAGCATCTCTTAAACTTCCCTCCGAGTTCTCTGCAATTCTTTCTAATGCCTTTTCTTCAACGTTTATTTTTTCCTTTTCAGCAATTTCTTTTAATCTTTTCAAAATTTCCTCTTTTTTTATTGGGAAGAGGTCAAAGGCAAGCGTCCTTGAGATTATTGTATCAGGAACCCTTTGTTTTTCGGTTGTTGCAAATATGAATACAACATTTGGTGGAGGTTCTTCAAGGGTTTTTAAAAGAGCATTGAAGGCTTCCTGTGTAAGCATATGAACTTCATCAATTATTATTACCTTATATCTTGATTTAACAGGAACAAGTTTCACATTTTCTCTTAAAATTCTTATCTCATCTATTCCTCTATTTGAGGCTCCGTCTATTTCAAGAACATCTATATTCTTACCTTCAGAGATTGACACGCAATTTTCGCACAAATTACAAGGTTCGTAAGATATACCTTTTTCACAATTTAAAGATTTTGCAACTATTCTTGCAAGTGTTGTTTTCCCTATTCCTCTTTGTCCCGAGAATAAGATTGCAGTTATATCTTTCCCTATTTTGCCTCTACTTATCGCATTCTTTAAAACTCTTGTTGTGATATCCTGTCCTACAACCTCTGAAAAGGTTTTTGGTCTATATTTTCTTGCAAGGTTCATTTTAAAAATCTTTTTATTTTTTCAAAAATTTCTTCTGTTTTTTTCTTTTCCCTAAATTCTCCTATGATTCTTAT
>JBDRZF010000120.1:0-4682 GCA_039803805.1 Caldifarciminota bacterium | reverse complement strand
GCACAAGCAGGTTCTTTTCCTTCCCTTATTCTTTCAAAACACATTATGCATTTTTGGATTTTTGGGTTAACATTGTCCCATTCATATTTTGGAATTTTAAAAGGACAGGCAATCATGCAATATCTACAACCCATACATTTCCCTGGATGATAAATCACAGGCCCTTCTTTTGTCTTTTCAAGTGCCCCAACTGGGCAAGCAGAAACACAAGCGGGATGAAGGCAATGCATACACATTTTCCTTACATAAATTTCATCTCCATACTGTTGAACAATTGTCCAATTATAGGCACTCAGAACCCCTGTATCTCCTTTTTCAAGTTTATTTTGCTCTCTACATGCATAAACACAGGATTCACATCCAACACACATAGTTATATCTATAAGCATTCCTTTTGGCATATTTATTATCTCCTTTTTAAGAATTTTTCTTCAAAATCCATCCACGCAAAATCATCAAAATTCTCGAGCAACCCTTCAATTTTAATCTTACCATCTTGGAGGGTTAAAAAAGCAGGTTTATTATATATGTTATGATACCCAAGAAAATCTTCAAGTCTCTCTACCTCTCTTAGAAGCCATTTGTAAGTATTTTTATCTATATTTGACTCTATTATAACATTTTGTAAATCAAACGGTGTAATCTTTAAAATCCATCCTTTTTCGTAAAGAGAGTTTTTTAAAAGGTCAGGATTTTCCACAATTTCTTTGTTTATTTCACTTATTTTTCCATCAATAGGTGAATAAAAAGTCAGTTTTTTATTGTTTTGATAAACTGTAAATAAGTCTTCACCTTTTTTTATTCTTTTTTTATTTTTAATCTCAATTTTGTCCAATTTTCCTATAATTTTTTGGACAAAATCATCCACGCCGATTTGAATATCGCCACAGGGAAGAATCTTAAGCCATAAGTGATTAGGTGAGAAGAAGAGTCCTCTTGGAATGTTGAATTCTGTGGGTAAAATTCTTCTTTTAAAAGAATTTTCCATAGATTTTATTAATATTAATTCTTTTTGTTTAGATTTCTTTGTTCTTATATATTCAATTAAACATACCGCGCATATCATCCCTACAACCATTAGAGCAGTCATAAATCACCTCCTTTGTTTTTATATAAATTAAAAAATTCAATTTTTGCAATCTCCCACTCTTCTTCAGTTAATTCTAATCCAAATCCGTTAATAAAAACTCCTCCACTTTGATAAACAAGTCCCGGTCCTTTATGAAATTTATGAACAAAATAAGATTTTATAAAATTCACCCATTTATCTACAATTTGTCCATCTAATAAATTTGAGAGATACTTATCAAAGGATGAGCATCTTAATTTTAAAATCCAACCTTCCTTATATGGGGATTCGCTTAATATTGAAGGGTCAGAGAGGGCTTTTTCATTTATTTCTATTATTTCACCTCCAACAGGTGAAATCTGGGGCAAAATCCTATTTGCATGCTTTAAAATCCATATTACTTCGCCTTCGTTTATCTCTTTACCTTTTGTTCCTAAAATCTTTAAATTTTCTATTTTACCTATAAACCTTGAAGCAAAATCATCTAATCCAAGAATCAGAAAATCTTCTATTGGTTTGACCCATATATGAGAAAAAGAATAATATCTATCCTTTGGGAAATATAAATCTTTAGGTTTTGCAAAAATGAGTTCACTTTTTTCAGAAGGTTTTAACTTATAAACTTCCTTTTTTTCCTTTACTTTGTTTAATATTATTTGCACGCCAATCATCACTATCAGGGTTAAGATAAGAAGGATTATCACCATCTTGCGCCTCCTTTGTTTTTGCTCATATTAATTATATGAAAATTTTTTGCCAGTGAAAAGAATTAGAAAATGCTTTAAAATCAAAGATTTCTAAAATTAAATTTTTAGGTAAATGTAGAAATATTCCCCAATTTAAAATTTTATTGTAACACAATAACTTATAATGTAGAATTTTTACACACTTATTTCAAAATTCCACAGTTATTTTTGAGAATTTTTAAATATTTTTGAAATTTTTTCCTCTATGAATTCCCTGCAATTTTTACATAAGTATAAAGGTTTTAAATCAATTTCTTCCATATAATTTGAAGCCCTCATTACACAATAATTTTCACAGTGAAGCAATCCGAAATTGTGTCCTAATTCATGTATGACTTCTTTTTCCAATCTTTCTTGTAATTTAGAAGGATTTCCCGGTAATCCATAGAGTTCATTTTTTAGTCGATGAATTGATACAATACCTACTTTTCCGTCAAGTTGTGCCTCACCAAAAACATATGTAAATATTGGAATAAAAAGATCTACATCAGTTAATCCCAAGAGGCTTAAAGCATCTTTTGGTAAAATTTCAAGCAATTTATATAGAATCTTAGAGGAATTATACTGGTTCCTTAAAGGATCATAAGAAAAGGACAAGTCAATTTTTTGCTCTTTTATAATTGTAGGAACATTAAAATTTTTGTATATGATGTCAGAAAGAGATTTCTCATTTACTTTGTGAGAAAAAGGAGAGATAATCAAAATATAAACATACATAAATTCATTCTTTTACTATTCCATATTTTTTCATCTTGTTATATAGAGTTTTCCTATCAATTTTTAATATTTCTGAAGCCTGAGAAATATTCCAGTTTGTTTTTTTCAATACTTTTATTATGTATTTTTTTTCCATTTCTTCTAAACTTCCTATTTCTTCGAAATTCTCTTCTTTTAATTTTATTGGTAAATCTTCTGCTGTTATTAAAGGCTCTTTACCTACAACCATTGCCCTTTCAATTGCATTCTCCAATTCTCTTACATTTCCCGGCCAATTATATTTTTGAAGTATTTCCATTGCCTCATCAGTAACACCTTTAAAATTTTTGTTCATTTTTTTATTATATTTTTCTATAAAATGCATAACAAGCAAGGGTATGTCACTTTTTCTTTCTCTTAAAGGAGGTAATTTAATGGGAAAAACATTTATACGGAAAAATAGGTCTTCTCTAAAATTTCCTTTTTTAACTTCTTCTTCAAGGTCTTTATTTGTTGCGCATATGAGTCTAAAATCAACTTCTATTTCAGTATTTCCTCCAATCCTTGTAAATCTTTTTGTTTCTAAAACTCTGAGCAAGTCTATCTGGGTTTTTATGCTCATAGTGGCTACCTCATCTATAAAAAGAGTTCCTCCATCAGCAATTTCAATTTTCCCTTTTCTTCGGTATATAGCACCGGTAAAGGCACCCTTTTCATGTCCAAAAAGTTCACTTTCTTGAAGTCCCTCTGGCAGTGCTCCGATGTTTATTGCAACAAAAGGAAAGTATTTTCTTTTACTCATCATATGAATTGCTCTTGCTACAAGTTCTTTCCCGGTTCCACTTTCACCTATAATAAGAACAGGCACATCAGTAGGAGCGACCTGTTTAACAAGTTTTATAACCTCTTTAATTTGAGAACTTTCCCCAACTATACCTTCTATTTCATAAGCTCTTTCCAGTTCCCTTTTTAATCTTACATTTTCATCAATAAGCATTTTTTGAGAAACAGCATTTCTTATTATATGATCTAATTGATCAGAATCAATAGGTTTTACTAAATAATCAAAAGCCCCGTGTTTTAAGGCATCTACTGCGCTATCTACTGATGGATAGGCAGTGATAATTATGATCACGAGATTTTCGTCTATTTCTTTTATTTTTTTTAAAAGGGTTAAACCATCCATTTTTGGCATTTTTATATCTACTAAAGCAATGTGGAAAGTCTCTTCTTGTAAGATTTTTAAAGCTTCATAAGCATCAGAGGCTGTTTTAACACTATATCCTTCTTGGGTAAACCAATTATAAAGTGAATCCCTTACAATTTTTTCATCATCAACTACGAGTATTTTTATATTCCTCATCTAAAACCTCCTTAGGTGTTCTTGGAAGAAAAATTTTTACCTTTGTCCCTTTATTTACTTCACTTTCAATTTTTATTTCGCCTCCATGTCTTTTAATTACTCCATATACTACTGAAAGTCCTAAACCCGTGCCAAAATCTTTAGTAGTGAAAAATGGTTCAAATATATAAGGTAAAATTTCCTGTGGAATACCACATCCTGTATCCTCTATTTCTATTAAAATTTTATCTTTTTCTATTTCCTTTGTAGAAACCCTTATTATACCTTCTTCATTTATTGCTTCAATACTATTAACTAAAATGGCAATTAAAGAATGCTGAAGTTCATTCGCATCACATATAATATTGTCATCTTCTAAGTTTAATTCTTTCTCAACTTTTATTCCTTTTAATTCCATTTCATGTTGTACAAGAATTATACTATTTTCTATAATTTGATGCAGGTGGTTATTTACAAAATGTCCGCCTTTTTTTCTTGCAAAAAGAAGAAGATTTTTTACTGTTTCTCCACAACTTTTTGTTGTGTCCTCGATTATATTAATATAATCAATTATTTCTTTACGATATTGTTCAGGAATTATATTTTCTATTCTCTTTTTTAGCAGTTTGCTATAAACTAAAATTCCTGAAAGAGGATTATTAATCTGGTGAGCAACTGCTGAAGATATTTTACCAAGAGAAGCCATTTTTTCCACATGAATCATATGTGAATATATTTTTTCAATTTCTTTTGTTTTTTCTTCTACTTTTTTTTCAAGCATGGAAGACCATTCTAAAAGTTCTTCTTGCATTATTTTTATAGCCTTTGC
>JBDRZF010000119.1:0-4703 GCA_039803805.1 Caldifarciminota bacterium | reverse complement strand
TACTCTGATAAGACCACACGAAGTTTATGTTGAAGAAATTCCAACAATTATTACTCCAAAATACTGATGAAATCTTTCTTGGAAGAAAAAGTTCTTATTCTAAATCAAAACTATGAGCCTTTATCTGTTTGTTCTGTTAAAAGGGCAATTGTTTTAATATTTCTAAATAAAGCAGAGTGCGTAATAAAAAGAGATGGAAAGGTTATAAGAGCGGAGAGAATGGAATTTTCTGTCCCTTCTGTTATAAGAATTTTAAGATATATAAATTACAATGCTTACGATATTCCTTTAACAAGGAAAAATATCTTAAAGAGGGATAATTATGAATGCCAATATTGCGGAACAAAAGAAGGGCCTATGACAGTGGATCATATTATTCCCAAGACAAAGGGAGGAAAAGATGAATGGACAAATCTTGTTTGTGCCTGTGTAAAATGTAATAATAAAAAAGGCGACAGGACATTAAAAGAAGCAGGAATGAGACTTTTAAAGAAACCCAGAAAACCAACAAGGTTTCATTTAATGTTTGGAGGTGGTAAACTTCCAGATATAAATTGGAAAAAGTTTCTATTTCTTGATTAATTTAATTTTTTTTCTTTTCCTTTATTATACGGGAAATGGTGAATTTATAGGTGTTCCTCAGAATTACCTATCTAAAATGGACTCAATTGTTAAAAAATATAAAGGAAAAGAATTTGATTCAATAAATATAAAGAAGATTTCTTTTGAAATAATTGAATTCTTTGAAGAAAAAGGTTATCCCTTTGCTGAGGTTAGGTTTGTAAATTTTTTAAAAAGAGGTGACACAATTGATTATTTAATTGAAATAAATAAAGGAAAATTTGCTTTTATAGAAGGAATTGATTTTGACGGAATAAAAAGAGTTAATAAGGAAGAATTAAGAAGGATTTTTAGATTTAGACCTTGTGTTTTTTCAAAAAAAATTATAACCGATTTTAAAAATAAACTCTACTTTTTCCCCTTTTTTTCTTATGAAAATCATTATTTTTATGAAAAGGAAGGAAAATTATTTCTAAATTTTGTTTTAAATGAAGATTTAAATAATAGATTGGAAATTGGTGTTGGTTATTCAAATGAAGAAAAAAAATTTTTTGGAAATATGAATATTCATATTGATGCCTTCTTTAATTCTTTGAGGACATTTGATGTTTCTTGGAGAAGAATAAAGAGGGGGTATCAAGATTTGCTAATTTGTTATGAAGAACCATTTTTTTATTTAACCCCAATGAAAATAAAGGGAAATTATTCTCTTTTTCAAAGGGATACTCTTTATATAAAAGAAAATTTTGACATTCTTTTTTATTTTTTAGTTTACCCTTTCAAAATTGGAATTGGGGGAAGTTATGAAGAAAACAGAGATTTTATAATCAAAGAAAAAATATTTAGGATTTTGAATGTTGCTGAAATAGAGGGCGGAAGGAAGACATACTTTAACTCGGGATTTTATTTATTTTTAAATTCCAAATATTCAAAAAAAGATTATTTTAGAATTTGGGGAATTTATGAAGGAAGGAAAGTATTTAAGAAAATAGGAATTCTTACCAGAATTTTTTATTATAATTTTATTAAAAAAGGAATTATTATATCTCCAGAATATTTTTATGTAGGAGGAAAGGATAATTTAAGGGGTTATGATGAAGAAGAGTTTAGGGTAAAAGAAGGTAGCATTTTTAATTTTGAAAAATATTTTATTCCTTCAAAATTATTTTCTCCAATTTTATTTTTTGATTTTGGTGTTCTTACTAAAAATTTTATAAAAAAAAGTTTTGGATTTGGATTTATAGGTGAGACTAAGACTCTTTCTTATAAAATTTTATTTGCTTTCCCTTATAAAGAAAATGTTTATAATGGAAAGGTCCATTTTGTAATGATTCAAAAGTTTTAAGGTAAATTTTTTTCAAAAAAACTGTAAGCATTTAAAAATAGAAAATTTTCGGGTAAATCTTTAATACTTTCTCTTATCTCACTATAACTATAAAGTCCCTTTATAATATTTTTTTCAGATAAGCCAAATAAATCTGAACCAAGACATAGGTTCATAGGAAATTCTTTTAATAAGTTTTTGACTTTCTCAACGGCTTCTTCTTTTTTAATTTCTTTTTCAAAAAATAGATTACCTAACCCTATTCCTGCGATTCCACCTCTTTCTATAATTTTTTCCATTTCTCTATATGATATATTTCTTTTATCCTTTGGCTTTTTTAAAATACCTGTATGGGAAACAATAAATGGTATTTTTAAATTATATACATCATAAAAGGTTTTTCTTCCTGCATGTGCAAGGTCTATTATACAATTTTCCTCAACTATTTTTAAAACTATTTCTTTTCCAAATTCTGTAAGCCCATAATCATTTTTATCTTTACAGGAAGAGGCAATATGATTTGAATTGTTCCATGTTAATGTAAAAACTCTTACTCCAAGATTTATAAAGGATTTTAAAATATATTTATCCTTTATACTTGCACATCCTTCAATTTCAAGTATTAATCCCTTTTTATCTCCTTTTAAAACTTTTTTAAGGTCTTTTTTATTTTCAATTATTATGAAATTATTTTCTTCGGCAAATTCCCTATAAGTTTCTATTCCCCTTAAAACTTTCGTAACATCATGAGTTTCAAGGTATTCGCCTTTCCAGGGAATTAATGTAAAAAGGGAAACTACATTAAATTTAAAAATCTCATCTTTATTTATTTCTTCTCTTTTAAAAATTAATGGATATAATAAATCCTCGTGTAAATCAAAAAGAATAACTGATTTTTGTTTTGAATCCTTCAAACGGTGGTTCATACCTGCATATCCCTCCTGAACACTTAATTTCTCCCCTCTGTTTTCCGTAAGAAAGAGATATTTCTAAATTATATTTTATCTGAAACATTGTTTCAAAAAAGTAATAATCCTTTTTATTTTTATCCTTTGAATAGTTTATGCTGAAAAATCCAAATTTATGAAGAATTTCAAAATCAAAGGAGGGTTCTGTGTATTTATAAATAGTGTCATTCAAAATATCATTTCTTTTTCTTATTCCTATTCCAAATGAAGGAGAAATTAATTCAAAAGAATATTGTAATTTTACTTTGAAATTCCTTTCAAGCCTTTTTTGAACAATCTTTGGAGGGAAACCTTCTTCAATTTCTGCTCCTTTAAGGTATGCATTGTCAAAAGTAAAATCAAAGAGAAAGGGATACTTATCACCCCTTAAGTTTATTCTCTCCTCTTCTATTTTTTTATCTTTTCTAAAGAAGGACTTTGAAAGATTAACATCAAAATCAAATAAGAATAAAGGAAATAAAAAATTTAATGCGTATCCTTCTTCATTTCTCCCCTGTGTTAAGGATATTCCGTATGGATGAATACAAGGTGGAAAGGCATAGGGTGTTGAATATTTGCTATATTTTTCATACTCACCTGAGATAGTATACTCTTTTATGGAAAATATGATTTGTGTGTAATTTGCAAATCCCTTTGAGAAGTCATAGGGAAGTGTATCTGTAATTATCAATTTATCAATACCTTTTCTTCTTGAATATTCTTCATAAATAGTTATAATTCCACCTTTTAAATTAAAATTAAATCCTAAAAACTCTGCTCTTTTTTTCTCTATAAAAATATTCTGATCATAAAAGGCATGATATGCCCCAATTTTTATTCCGGGAAGCGGATTTATTTTAAATTCACTAATTTTGAATTCATCAAGTGTATCTTTTGGAAAGACTGGGTTAAAAGAATAGTAAAGATATTCATAGGGTCTTCCATAGGTAAATCCGAAATCAAATATACTTATATTTAAATTTCCTGAAAAACCCTTTAAAAATCTTTCAAGTAAAACTGTTTCATCTTTCATAAATCCAGCAAATAAATTTTTCCCAAAGTCTTTATATATATCAAAAAATTCAATTTTTAATGGCTTTTTTTCTATTTTAATATTCTTTCTAAATATTTTTTCCATATTCATTCCATAAATTTGCCCTATTTCAAAAGGAGAATTTATATATCTTATTTCAAAATCACCTTGAATAAAATCAAGATAGGGGAAAATGTTTATATTTGTAAAATATCTTTCACCCCAAACTTTTTCAAATCCAGAGGGAGTCATTTTTTCATATTTTAATCTCCATAAGTCAAAATTTAAATTTCCTGAAACCCCTGTTTCCTTAAATAGAAAAAAAATAAATATCAAATTCACTCTTTCCTCCTTTCATTTTATCGATTTAAATTTATTTTTATTCTTTTTTTAAATTTTCTTCAATTATTTTTTTAATTTCTTCTTTTTCTTTTGGATTATATCCAACTTTTTTATAAACAATTCCTTTTTCTTTTGTAATTACAAATGTTGTTGGTAAAAACAAAACTCCATAAATTCTTCCAATTTTTTTCCCTTCATCAATTCCTATTATAAAATTCCATCCCCTTGATTTTAAAAGAGGTTCAATTTTTGAAGCAGTTTTTTGAGTATCCCATGAAAGGGCAATTATTTCTATTTTATCTTTGTATTCTTCTTTTATTTCTTTTAGTATATCAAGAACTTCATCACAATATGTGCACCATGTTGCCCAGAAATCTAAAATTACAGGTCCTTTTTCAAGGAGTGAATCAAGTTCAATTTCTTTTCCATTTAAATCTTTGAATTTGAAATTTGTATAACTTAAAATAAAGATTGAAAGAATTATACTCATCTTGAA
>JBDRZF010000118.1:0-4716 GCA_039803805.1 Caldifarciminota bacterium | reverse complement strand
TTAATTATTCAAAAATTTTTGATGAGAATTTAATAGGAATAGAAATTTCAAGATATTTAATTCTTAAATCAATTAAAAAGTTCAGTAAATTTAATAATATAAGGGTTTTAAATTCAGAAGCCTTTTTTGCTCTTGGTCATATTTTTAAGAAAAATTCAATTGATAAAATCTTTATAATATTTCCTGACCCATGGCATAAAAAAAGACATGAAAAAAGAAGACTTTTAAATAAAGAATTCTTTGACAGGGCATCCTTTGTATTAAAAAAGGAAGGGGAAATTTTTATAATAACTGATGAGAAAATACTTGCAGAATATATAGAAGAGAATATTCCTCAAAATTTTAAAAGGGAAAAATCGCCAGAAGTTTATATTCAACTTGCAAATGAAACAAAGTATGGAAGAAAGTGGAGAAAATTGAAAAAAGATTTTTTTGATTTTTATCTTATTAAGAAAAATGATATAGAAAAATACTGGGAGGATATATTGACAGGTAAAAGATTTGACCATCTTTTGATAAAAAATTTTAATTTAAGTGTTTTCAAGGAAAAGGTAAAAAAAATAGAAATAAAAGGTGAAAATAAATTTATAAGTTTTAAAAATATTTATGAGGGTGAAAAAAGTTTTATCGTTGAGTTTATTTTAAAAGAAGAAACAATTTTACAGAAGGTTTTTTTAAAAGGAGAAATTTTTAAAGATAAATGCATTTTAAAGCCTTTAAATAAAGAAATAATATTTACAAAAGGTTTTTTTGAAATTATAAATAATTTATCTTAACAATTTTTTATGAATCGAAAGAATTCAAATTGCCATGCTTTTAAAAATTATGATTTTCTGCTATTATTCATAAATCAAGGCACCTAAAAAGTAATTCTTTTGCGGAAAGATTTAAATGTTATAATCCACAAAAACCAAATCAAGTCTTAACACTTTTTACTCTTAAATACTTTTTGAAAAATTGTATATAAATCGCATATGCACTTGACTTTTTTAAATTCCTGTATAATATAATTATATAAAAATGAAAATTTTAAATAAAGGAATTTATAGACAAAAGAGATTAAAAATAACTCAATGTATTTTTATTATTTTTATAGTGCTTTTTTTATTTTCTTGTGAAAGATGCCAGAGAAATATAATAGAAGAGAAAAATAACTACCTCTATGATGAAAGAAACATTTCCAGAATGAAAGGTAGTTCCTTTATTGGAAGAAGAATAGCAATAGATAGATTTGGGAATGTTCATGTAGTATGGTCCGATTTAGCACCAGGAAACAACTGGGAGATAATATATAGGATGAAATTGGCATCTGGTGAATGGACAGATACCCAAAATGTTTCGAAAACATTAACGCAATCAACCACTCCCTCTATTGGAGTTGATATTTACGGAAATCCACATGTGGTATGGGTAGAATTAGTAAGAGGTAAGCCAATTATTTATTATTCATATAAAGAAAATGGGGCATGGAAAGGACCACAAGAAATTTCAACAATAGATGATTGTGCAGACTTACCCGACATAGGTATTGATAGAGAAGGGCGAGTTCATGTAATATATATGGGACCACTTCCCGGGGTGCGCTATACTCGGAAGGAAGGGGATAGTTGGACGCCACTTACTCATCTTCCAGGAAATGGTAACCTTAATCCTTCTTTATATGTAGAGGAAAATGGGAAACTTCATGTAGTTTTTGAATGCTGTGATGATATATATTATGTTTATTCCCCAAACGGAGGGAATACATGGGAAGGTCCTGTTAATATTTCAAATAGTCCTTCTTATTATTCCTGGAGCAGTGATGTTGTTGTAGATAAAGAAGGTAAAGTATATGTATGTTGGATAGAAGCAAAATTTGGGATTGGGACAGTAGGTATATTTATTTCTGAAAAGGATACAAATGGTATATGGAGTATCCCGGAAAAGGTGACTTCTGTAAATGGCAGCCCTTTTTTCCCGCGGATAAGAAATATATACGGAGGGAATATATATATTACTTATATGGATTTAAAAGAAGAAACAGGGGGAATTTTTGAAAATGATGTTTTTTGTGTAAAAAAAGCAAATAACGCATGGGCAAAACCTTTTAATATTTCCAATACACCAGGAAATTCTACAGGAGGGTGCCATGGATTTAAGATATCCTCAGATAGATTGTATATAGCATGGACAGAAGAGATAAGTAGAGATGAACAGGAAATTTATTATGAGGAAATTATTATCAATACTCCATAAAAAGATTATGATTAGGAGCTTTATCAATGGCTTAATCATCCTACCTTTGCAAAACTATTCAAATGGGGTATAAATGTTAAGTTCTTTATTTAATTTTTTTATATTTATGACAAATTTAGGGATTTATATGGGTAATGGAATTCATTATGTCTACACATCTTCTTATAATTTTACTTTATGTATCTACTTAGAAGAACAAATAACAAATTTATACGCTTTCTCATTGGAATATTTGAGATGGTATTATGATGTAAAGGAAGAGAAAAAATTTTTTCATTCTTTAAATGTTAATTTTTCAAAAAAATTTTCTTTTATAAAAAGAAATTTAAGTGCGGGAATAGAAACGGGAATTGGAAAAAGCCCATCTTCGGAAATTGTTGAAGAGGCTTTTTATTTAAATATAGGAACTTTTTTATATTGGCTTGATTTTTATAAAGTAAAGGATAAATTATCCTTTTTTATAGGTGTTGAATTAGAAAAAGGCTGGACACCTCTGAGGGTTCTGGATGCCCCGAATCCTCCTATCTGGATAAGTAGATATGATATAAATTTAGGAGTCATTTTATCTTTCTCAATTCTAAAATAAGGAAAAGAGAAATGATTAAAAATTTATGGATTTATATTTAGAAATTGTATGTGTTTTAAATGCTGTGCTCCTTTTTTCATCTCTTAAATACTTTTTGAAAAATTGTATATAAATCGTACAGGCACTTGAGTTTTTTAAAAAAATCTTTTATAATTTTTTCTAAAAATTATGAGAAAATTAATTTTTATATTAATTACGATGTGGATTTTAATAAGGTGGGAGATGTCCTACAGAAGAGGAGAGAAAATTTAAAAGGAATCCAAATCTTGAACTTTTTCTTTCACAAGAAGAAAGAAGTTATTTTTCACCTGTTTTTTCTCCGGATGGAGAAAAAGTGTATTGTATAATGAGGAGGTGGTTTTCTTATCGTATTAAAAGTCTATTAGTTTCTATTTCCACAGATGATAAAAAAATAAATAAAATTGTTGAAGATAGTGTAGTAGTTTTTACTCTTAATCATAGAGGAGACGAAATTGCTTATGTAAAAGGTTTAATAGATTGCATGTGTGAAGACCCCGTATGTAGATTGAATGACGAAGATAAAATTATATTTATAAATACCTTAACAGGAAATATAATTAAAGAATTTGATCCAGTTTGTCCTTTTGTATGGGACTTAGAATTTACTCATGATGATAATTTTTTAATATTTTTAGGTTATGGTGATACAGCATTAAGGGGTTTTTATCGTTTAAATTTAAAAACCTTAAAAGAAACACTTTTATTCACTACGGATAAAGAATATACATTTACTTTACATCCTGAAAATGATTCCATAATTTATGGAGATAGCATATGGTATCCAGAATTTAACCCTCAAAATAATTTTGAGTTTGTATTTTCCAATATTTACAATGCCAGTGAATGGTTATCAGGTGATGAGCGGTTTACAGTGTGTGACCTTTACTTATTTAATTTAAAAGAAAATAAGAAGACCCCATTAAATGCAAAACCTTATTATTACACATCATTTGGTAGAATTTCCTTTTCACCTGATGGTAAGAGAATAATTTTTTCAGCAGCACGCCCTTTTATCTGGGAAATGATTCAGTTTGATGACCAAGAACTCTGGATTTTAAATTTAAAATGAAAAAATTGAAAAAATTTTATTTTTCCTTTGTATTTTCACTTTATATCCAAATTTTATTTATATGCTGGGAATAACTTTTCCCTTATTAAAAAACAATTGTAGTTTTTATTTAGTAGGTTTAACTTTTGGAGAAAGGGTAGGAAAGATAAATCCTTTTGTGCGTTCGGATTTTATATTAAGTTTTACTTATTCTTCAAAAATAAATAATTTTTTCAAGTATGGTGGTAGTTTCAAATTAATTTACTACTTGCTTTTGCCTTTGATTGAGCCCCTCCTCTTGCCTTCTAAATATTTTCCCCCAATATTATGGGCAAGTGACATTGGAGTGTTAACTCCTATTTCTAAAACTCTAAATCTTGGATTAAGCATTCTTAATTTCCCTTTTAAAATTTATAATATAGACAAATCTTTTAAGGTTATAGGAGGGATAAATAAAAAATTTAATTTTTATTCCCATTATATTTTTGAAATTTTTGGAAAAATGATTAAACCACGAGATAGTGATTTTTCAGAAATAGGAAATCTTGCAGGTTTTGGAATTTTTTATAAGGGTTTATTTTATATGAAGGCTATATATATAAAAAGTCAAAAAAATTTGGATTTTCAAAATTTTGGTTTAGAGATTGGAATTAAACATAACTTTATTCAACTAAAAGGAGTATTAAAGTGCCTAATAATAAATTTGATGAAAAATACCTTATAATAATGTGTAATTTACGGTTTTAAAATTAAAAAGAGGGAAGATAAATGAAAAGAAAAGATTCAATCTTTAAAATAATAGGTGTACTATTTATAACTTCTTTTT
>JBDRZF010000117.1:0-4723 GCA_039803805.1 Caldifarciminota bacterium | reverse complement strand
AATTCATTTATTTCAACTTTTTCAAATAAAAAATATAAAAAAAGGATTAAAAAAGGTGAAAGACCAAGGGAAAGGGAAATTGAAATTGATAAATACCATGAAAAATAATTATTTCTTTTTAAAAAAAGAAGGAAAATCATTAAGGGAAGTGAAAGATAATCAAAAAATAATATATTATGAAAATCTGTTTTCTGCCAGCCTGTTAAAAATCCAAAAATAAGAAAAACTGAATGAATATTAAATTTAAAATTTGTTTTTAAATAATTAATTTTTTTGAAATACAAAGAGAGTAAAAAAAGGATTATTGTGTTGTATATAAGAATTTTATCCTGATTGTAATAAAGAAAGCCTGAATCACCAAATACATTTTTTCCAAAGAATTTTAATGAAATAAAATATGGGGAACCAATAAGAATTATGAATAAAAATGGGAGTGGGAAGATTATGAATGCTTTTATTTTTTTATCTTTTAAAAATAAATATATTGATGAAAGAAAACAGGCAGATAAAACTTCTATAACCTGCCCCCTTGAAAAACCAAGTGAATACTCTACCCATTCACCTTTAAGCAAGTTTTTTATAACTTCATCAGGATTTAAAAGATAATAGTATCTTGCTCCTCCTCCATGAAATATAAAATCGTATAATGGTGGAATTAAAATTATTGGTGTAAAAAGTATAACAATCTTCAAAACCTTATCTTCTCTTTCACCTGAAAATATTGAAATTAAAATTGAGATTAAGAGAAAAACATTGAAAAAGAAAACAGGATGGTCAAAAAAGAGCATCCTTATTGAATCAAAGAAAATCATCTTCCCACCAATTCTTAAATTGTAAGAGAGGGCAGTTTCAAGAATAAGCCTTAAATATAAAAATGAGAAAAAATAGATAATTAATTTTTTATCATCTATTTCTTCTGCTTTTTTTTCTATTAAAAATAAAATCTTTTTCAATGCAAAATATAAGGGATTTTAAAATCTATTTCAATATCACCTTTTTTTGGAACCTCCTTTAAAATTATTTTTATTTCCTCTTTACTTTTTAAAATCTTATTTTTCATCAAAATTTTACCCTTTATCTTTATTCCCTTTATGAATATTTCACCATTTCCTGAATTTTTTAAAAATAATGTGTCATTTTTTAAATATATTGGTGATGGAAATAGAATTTTGTTTCCTTTTGCATTTCCAATTATTTTTACAAAATGGAAAAGTTTTCCCTTTATGTTTGTAGCAATCCTTATTTCTTCTTCAAAAATTCCTTCTTTTAAAGGGCTTATTTCAATTTTTATAATTTCCTTTTTGCCAGGATTTATTGTAATCGGGAATTTTGAAATTATTTCACAGATTGAAGAACCTTCTCCTTCAAGCAAGATTAAATCAGCATCCCCTTTATTATAAACATTTATAAATGTATCCTTTTTTTCACCTAAAAATATATCTCCTATATCAATTATTTCTTCTGTTTCTATAAGAGGTTTTGGAATTCTTAAAACATTTGCCTTTATCTTTAACCTTATATTTGGCTCATATGGGTCATTTGTTATTAAAAGTGCTTCATCTTCATATTCACCCTCTTTTTCAAGAATTATCTCAAATCTTAAAAATGAAGAATCTCTTGGTGGTATTTTTATTTTTTCAATGAATGCCTTAATTCCACAGCATGTCTTTACATCAACTATTTCTAAAACTTTATCTCCTTTATTTTTAATCTTAAATTCAGGATAAATTATACTTCCTTCAAAAACTCTTCCTGCTTCAAAAACTCTTGGAAAAACTTCTATCCTTGGATAAATAAAAATTAAAAATATAAAAAATTTCAAAATTTACTCTATAACTATAAAACTTCTTGTATAGGGTTTACCGTTTATGAAAAGTTTATAAAAGTATTTACCTTTTGAAACTCTTTCACCATTTTCATTCTTCAAATCCCAGAGGATTTTATAATTTCCGGGAAGTTTTTCACCTTCTATTATCCTTCTTATAACCCTTCCCTGAATATCATAAATTTTTAAAACAACAAAACCCTTTGAAGAAATCGAGTAGGATATTTCAGCATTTTCTTTGACAATTCCTTTTGACTTAACACTTTCTTTAATAAATTTTTCCTTTTCATAAAATTTAACATAAGGCTCTATATCTCCAGCAGCAGTTATTGCATATGGTTGTTTTGCACCTGTTGGAACATTTGCTCCTATAACAGTAATTTCATAAACTCCTACCTGTGGTGAATTCAAAAGAAATACTTCAACATTGTTTCTTGTATCAGGTGAACCTCCTGGAACTGATTGCCCATTTGAAAAATAATTCCCCCAGTAAATCTGGTTTGAGGGGTCTTTTACTCTTAAATTTAAATTATTCACAAGCGTAGGATTTGCACCTGCGGCTGCTGCTGTATCATGCCATACAAGAACAATTTTAAAACTCTGGGAACTTGAATTTACCTTCAAGTAATATTTAACACTATCACCTGTATCTATCCCCTGTTTATAATCATCTATCCACAATTTTCTTGCATCACCTGAAAAATAAAGGGCATCGTCAAGACATATCCTCCCCCATCCTTCATTATAATTTGGATAACCTGAAACACCCGTCATATCCCTTGTTGAAAGCAAAAGTGTCGCCTTTATTAATGCACCTGATGGATAGATTGAGTCATTGGGATTCGCCTCACCTGATGGATAAAATCCCTTAGAATAGTATTGCCTTACAAGTGTTGCAACTCCTGCACCTGCAGGTGTTGCCATTGATGTTCCAACCATTCCTCCTATCCTGCATGTTTGCTGTCCCCAGTTATCCGCTGGATATCCAGAAGTTATGAAATATCTCCATGGGTCGCCTTGTTGTGTTGCTCTTCCACCTGGTGTCATTAAATCTGGCTTATATCTATTATCAACAGTTGGTCCTCTTGAACTCCAGTCTGAAATATTATCAGCGGTTCCATCATAACTGTGTCTCCATGTTGAACCAACTGAAAGGCAATTCTTTGCAGTTGAAGGAGGGCAAACTGTTCCAGTTGAAGGACCTGAATTACCTGCTGCAAATGTAAAAAGAAAATCTTGATGGGAAAAAGAAAATACATCAACATCTATTGCCTCATATTGATATTGACCATTTGCACCTGTATATCCCCATGAATTTGTATGAATTCTTGAACCTTTGTTATAGGCAGTATTTACAGAATTATAGAAATTGGTTATATTGAGCAAACATTGATATCCCGCATAATATCCTATATCCTGCATGTATATCTTACCCATATATGCATGACCCTGATATTCTGCAATATTATTTGCTCCTCCTCTTGTTGGGTCACCTGCAACTGTCCCTGATACATGTGTTCCATGAGCACAGTTTGCATCATCCTGCAAATCACCACCTTCATTTGTATAATCATAAATCACTATATGGTTTGGACCGGGTGGATTATTGTTTGGGTCTCTGAACCAACAGGAATAATAATCAACACCTGTATCCATAACAGTTACAATCTGTCCCTGTCCTTTTATGTTTCTATTCCATACAGGTAAAGAACCTGATACAACAGTATCACCACCTGGAAGTGGAGTTTCATTTGCCTGAACAGTTAAAACATAACTCTGTAAAACATATTTTGTTGTGCTGTTAAAAAGTGTTTTTGGATAGTAAGGGAATATATGATATACTTCTTTTATTTTTGCAATTGAATTTAAATTTTTTAAAGATGTCCAGATTACAATTCTGTTTGATGGATAAGGAAGAACCTGTTTTATTTCGGAAATTTTTGAAAGTTCTAAAGAAATCTTATTTATATCAGCATCGGGAAGTAAATAAACTACAAAGGATTTTAAATCAGGAAGATTTATATAAAGTGGGTCATAGATTTCCTTAAATCCATAATCTTTTGTAAGTATCCCTGTTTTTTGAAATTCTTTTATATTTTCACATTCAGGATGTATTTTATAATAGGGATGATAATCACCTATCCATCTTACAAAATCAAGATTTTTTATCTCTTCTATTTTTTGAGGCTCTATTTTAACAAGATAGGCAAATTCAGGAATATAGGCATAAATTTTAACTCCTTTTTCTTTTAAAATGTTTTTCCATTCCCTTATTATAGGACCATTTAGTTGCAAAAGAAACACATCATTATCTTTTTCTGCCTTTAATTCCTCTGGAATACTTGGAATTTCTTTTAATGGGTCAAATTTAATTTTATCAAGAGATATGGGATAGGAATAGGAAAGCCCTATAAATAATCCCACAACTATCAGCACTTTACCTTTCATACAACCACCTCCTCTTTATTCTTTTATAAATTTACCTTTAAATTCCTTATCCCTTGAACTTATCTTTATAAAATATACTCCACTCTTAAAATTCTTTAAGGGAATTTTGAAATTATCTTTTACAAGGATATCTTCTAATTTTAAGCAATTTCTTCCTGTTACATCAAAAATATTTAAACCCACTTTTCCTTTAATTCCCTTTATATAAAGGAAATCATTTGAAATGGTTTTAATTTCTGGATTAAATTCATAAACTATTTTACCTTTTTCCTCAACATTAACTCCAAACCACGCAAGTATTTTTGCCATAAGTTCTTCTCTTGTTGTATGATTTGCCCATGTATTATCTATTGCTTCAAAAGGAAAAGCAAAATAAAGGGTTTTATAAATTCCTGAATCATATCTTACAGCACATGGACCATAATTTGCAGAACCTGCTGAATTTGTATA
>JBDRZF010000116.1:0-4750 GCA_039803805.1 Caldifarciminota bacterium | reverse complement strand
AAAGAAAGCAAAAATAGTCTTTGTGAAATAAAAAAGAGAGAAGTGGATAATAAAAATATTCAATTTTTTTCTTTTTTTCCTTTAAACTTAAAATCTTCCTCTTTAAATCCATCAAGAAATATAAATCCAGCAAATCTATATAAACTTGTTATTGATAAAGATACCTATCACAATTTTATAATATTCTTGATCAGAAACTCAGCAGTGATAGAATTTAAAATGGTAAAAGATATTTTGATTTTGAAAAACTTCTGGATAGAAAGATAGTGAATGAAAACTTCTTTCTTTTATAAAAATCTTATTATTTCTTCAAAAATAATTTTAACGAAATATACCTCTATTTAAAAAATGTTATCTTTAATTTTATAAAAACATTATTTTTGTACTAAACTGCTTTTCGTCAATTTTTATCTTTATAAAATAACTTCCTGATTTTAAATTTTTAAGGGGTAAACTAATGATATTTTTACCCTTTTTGATTTTGAAATTATTTTTAAATATCTCCCTGCCACTTATATCAAAAATTGAGATTTCTGAAAAAGAAGAATTTTCTGAAATAAATTCAATTTTCCCATTTTTAAAAAATGGATAATAAATTCCCGGTTTATAATTTTCGCATACTCCTGCTAAATATTCGTATTCAAAAAAACCACCGCTCCCTGCAACATAAACCCTTAATTTATTATCATTTCTTCCATAACCACATTTAACTTTAAAAAGAGAACCACCAGGAGAGCCTATTGAAGTTATTGTCCATGAACCTGTATATGTTGCCTCATAAAGACTACCTGTATATGTTACACAGTATAGCCTGTTTAAATTGTCATTTCTTGCTTTTGCAATATCAATATCAAATATCTCACCAGAAACAGGTATTGTGGCAGTTAAATTCCATGTTCCACCTGAATATGTATATTCCCTTATACCTTCATATCTACAGGCAACATATAATCTATTTATTCCATCATTCCTTCCATCCCCAATTGCTAAACCCATTATTTGTGAAAGTCCTGTTGCTATTATATTATAAGACCAGTTTCCTGAATATGTATATTCACATAAAACATAACCTGGATATATGCCTATATAAAGCCTTTTTGTCCCATCATTTCTTCCATCACCAATTGCAATTCCAAAATTACCCATATAATATCCTGATGGAGAAGAAATTGGAGAATAAGTCCAGTTACCTGTATAGGAATATTCCCAGCAAGAGTTGTAGGGAGGAGCAGAACCCGTTGAAAAATAAAGCCTTTTTATTCCATCATTCCTTGCCTCTCCATATACGAGATTTATAAGTTGTTAACCTGCTGCACCCATATTTAAATATGACCATGAACTACCTGTCCAAGTATATTCAGCAGTATTTCCAGAACTATAGAATTCACCTGCATAAATTCTATTTATCCCGTCATTCCTTCCATCTGCCACAATAACTGATTTCTCACAATAAAATGGTAGATTTATATTTCCTGTATTTATCCATGCATTTGAATATGTGAATTCTTTAATTGTATTTGAAGATATATGAACACAGTAAGCCCTTATGGTATCATCATTTTTACCTTCTCCAAGCGCAATCCCTACAGAAAAACCACCAGTCCATATAGGGGTTAACACCCACTGTGAAATTAAAAAGATAACTAACATAATTTATACCTCCTTATTAGATTTATAAATTTTAGTATATTTTAATTAAAAAGTCAAAGAATACCTAAAATTTCTACACTCAATATTATAACATGGCAATTTAAATTTTTCGGTCTCATAAAATAATTTTAATTAATTTAAACAATAGACACACCCGAGGTGTAAACAAAAGACTATCTTATGAATTTTAAAAAGGTAAAAAGTATTGCAGTTATTACTCCTATCTGCCCAACCCAGAATATAAACATCCACTTTATTATGTTTGCATAACTCCTTGAAATTTCAACCCTTAATCTTGCAGTCTCTTCGGTTATCCTTTTATCAAGTCTTGCGATATCCTCGGTTCTTAGTCTGTTAATCTCTTCAGTTATCCTTTTATCAAGTTTTGCAGTTTCTTCAGCAAGTCTCCTTTCATATTTCTCAGTTTGCAATTCAATTAAATCAACTTTTAAACCTTCATTCGAAGCATTTAAAAGCTCAATTAAAGCATCAACACCATCATCCCCAAGTTTTTCTCTTAATACCTTCGGAACATTTATTATTTTCATAGTTTAAATTATAAGGGAAAAATATAAAAAATTCAATAAACACAATAGGGATGGAAACAAAATAAAAGCAAAAACAAAATTTCAAAGAAAAAATTATAACATCGCATTTCTTATATTGTTATGAAGACAAAAAAAGAAAGAAAAACCTTAAAGGAAGTTTTAAAAGAAGAAAAAATTTTACCTTAACCAAAATTGAAAAGATTTAAATCTTTTTAAAATGGATTAAAGAGAAGACAGAGGTATAGGTAGTTAATTACTTAAGTTTTTTTATTTTGTTTTCTCTTTCAGAGGTTCAATTTTTTCAACCTTTTGCATGGCGACAGGTTGAGGATGAGGAGCGTCAGGAAATCTTAATTTTTCGTATCCTTTCCATTTTGCAACAACTTTGTAAGAAAAGGAGGCGTTGCTCTTTCCATTGTTTAATTCTATCACTTCAAATCCGTCAGGGTATCTTTTTACATACACACCATTACAATCATCATACAATTGAATAAATACATGATAATTGTATCTATCATTTATAGTAACACAGTCAAGGAAATACGGGTCAAGCTTAATCTTCCCTGATCTACCATTTTTCAATTGTCCTTCACCATAATCCTCAATCCATGCTTCAGGTGATTCAGGTGCAAAAAGGTTTTTCTTACCTGCTCTTGTTTCCATTATTGATGAAACAGTTCCTGTTCCAGATATTTTATAAACTGTCCCGTTATCGTTTAATGCAACATAAGCATAAGCACTATTATCAGTGGTTGCAAAATAGCCGCCACTTCTTAAGCCAGTTGTATTTGTTGCAAAACCAACGTCTCCAAATTGAGTACCGGTAAATGCTCCTCCTGAACCTGCGGTGAGTACATAAAATGTAGTTAATGCATTTCCGAGACCTGCGGTACCGGTTCCTGAAGAGTGAGAATGATGTCCTAAAACTCCGGCTCCATTCGTTACAGAGGAAGATACATCTCCTAACACTCCATATTGATAATATGAAGAACTGGCATATCCATAAACTCCGTAATTATATCCTGAACCTCCTGATACATATCCAGCAACTCCGTAATAAGAATTAGAACCAGTTGGTGATACAGTTCCATACACACCATACCATCCACCTTTAAAATATCCACCATAACCATACCAATCAGTACTTGAGCATTGCCCATAAACACCTGCAGCATCACTATAGGTAGCAGTATTCACAGCATGAATAAGACCAGTTCCTGCACCAGTTGCCTGTGAGCCTGTTACATGGAGCATATAAGATGGCGAAGATGTTCCTATTCCGAGTCTATTATTTGTATTATCCCACCATAGATTATTATTTCCGCCAATTGTATTAGAAGAGGTCCAGAAGGCAACCTGTGTAGCAGTTCCTGAGCCATCTATTCCTGTTGCATCAGCCTGAGGGACAAAAGCAGTCCCATTCCATTTTAAAACATAGCCAACGGTTGGTGCAGATGTGACACTTATAGGCCAAGAGTTTATATAAATATCACCTTGAATTCTTGAATTGCCAGCAACATCAAGTTTATAAGCAGGTGAGGTTGTTCCAATTCCTATATTTGTTCCATTATTAAATAGTAAACTATTAGCAACCCAGTTTGTTCCATCATGTCTTAAAGTTTGCCCTGCTGTTCCTGGTGGAAGCCCTGCTTCTGGTTGAGGCACAAAAGCAGTTCCATTCCATTTTAGAACATAGTTTGTTCCCGGTGTAGATGTTATACTTATAGGCCAAGAGTTTATATAAATATCGCCCTGTATTCTTGAAGTACCAGCAACATCAAGTTTATAGGCAGGTGTATTTGTTCCTATACCAAGCCTTTTATTTGTATTATCCCACCATAAATTATTATCACCACCAATGGAGCCTGGAGAAGTCCAGAAAGCAACCTGTGTGGGAGTTCCTGAACCACCAACTCCTCCTGTATCAGGTAAGGGAACAAATGCTGAGCCATTCCATTTAAGTGCATATCCTACTGTTGGTGTGCTTGTTATACTTATAGGCCATGAGTTTATATAAAAATCTCCTTGAACCCTTGCATTTCCTGCCACATCAAGTGGATAAAGAGGATTATTTGTTCTTATTCCCACATTGTATATCGGTAAAGGAGAAACTCCTGTCCATAACCTGCTTCCATCTTCTCTCCATCCTCTTGTTCCTTCTATCCACTGGATTTGTCCTGGTGCTCTTTCCTTTACTAGTTCCTCAGGTGCATATAGCACCTTATACCCTCCTATTATTGCTCCTATAAGGAGCATTCTTGCTATTTTTTTATTCATATAACCCCCTTGCTTAAAGATAAAATTTTTTTAAAGATAAAAACACCAAAAATTTTTTTTTCTTCACCCCTCACAATCCCTTTTTTAGTAAAACTTAAAAATTTTAAAGGAAAAAGAAAATGTTTGTCAAGTAAATTTATTTAATCTCTTTTATTCTCTTTTCAGCCTCCTTGGGAGTTATTTCTCCTTTTTCAAGGAGTTCAAGTATTTCCATTATTTCATTTTTTGAATGAGAAGGTTCAATACCTATCTTTTTTAAAAATTCTTCAAACCTC
>JBDRZF010000115.1:0-4839 GCA_039803805.1 Caldifarciminota bacterium | reverse complement strand
AAGGTCTTTCACCAGCAATTGCTATTGAACAGAGGAAAATAGCAAGAAATCCAAGAAGTACTGTTGCAACAGTAACAGAAATTTATGATTATTTAAGGTTACTTTTTGCAAGAATAGGGAAACCTTATTGTCCTGATTGCAAAATTCCACTTGAAAAAAGCACATTGGATGAGATAATAAAATATTTAATAGAAAAAGAATGGGGAAATGAAATAACGATTTTAGCACCTAAAATTAAAGGGAGAAAGGGTGAATATAGAGAACTTTTTGAAAAGATAAAAAGGGATGGATGGGTAAAGGTAAGAGTTGATGGAAAAATATATGACATAGATGAAGTTCCAAAACTTGAAAGGTATAAAATTCATTCAATTGAGATAGTTATTGATAGAATAAGTATTAAAGAAGGAGTAAAGACAAGACTTGCTGATTCAATAGAACAGGGTTTAAGAGAAGGAGAAGGAATAATTAAAATAATTTCAAATGAAAAAGAAGAAAGGGTATTCTCTGAAAAACTTATGTGCCCAAAATGCTCTTTCTCGCTTCCTGAACTTGAGCCAAGAATGTTCTCTTTTAATTCGCCTTATGGTGCCTGTGAAAAATGCTCGGGACTTGGTTTTAAATACGAGATTGACCCAAATTTACTTGTTAATCCAAGGCTATCAATAATGGAAGGCTCTATAAGACCGATTGGTGAACCAAGAGGCTGGCTTTTATATAAACTTGAAAGACTTGCAAGAATTTATAATACTTCATTAGAAGAAGAATGGAGGAATTTACCTGAAAAATTTAAAAATGTTGTTTTATTTGGAAAAGAAAACATAGAAGATTTTGACCCTGAAAATCCTCAAGGAGATTATGAATTTTATGAAGGAATAATTCCTTTTCTTTTAAGAAAATATAGTGAAACAGATTCTGAATGGGTAATTGAAGAAATAGAAAGATATTTAGTAAAGAAACCTTGTCCTGTTTGTAAAGGTGCAAGGTTAAAAAGGGAAAGTCTATGGGTATTAATAGAAAATAAAAATATATATGAAATAACAAAAATGAATATAAGTTCTGCTTTAGAATTTTTTGAAAATTTGAAACTTAATGAGAAGCAAAAATTAATTGCAAAACAAATTTTAAAGGAAATAAAATCAAGGCTTTCCTTTTTAAAGGATGTTGGTTTAACCTATTTAACTTTAGATAGAACAATTGAAACACTTTCTGGAGGGGAAGACCAGAGGGTAAGGCTTGCAACACAGATTGGCTCTGGTTTAACAGGTGTTATGTATGTTCTTGATGAACCAACAGTAGGACTTCATCCAAGGGATAATGAAAAACTTTTAAATACTTTAAAAAAATTAAGGGATTTAGGGAATACTGTAATTGTTGTTGAACATGACAGGCAAACAATTGAAAGTGCTGATTTTGTAATAGATTTAGGACCAGGGGCAGGTGAAGCAGGCGGCTATGTTGTATTTACTGGAACCCCATCTGAATTAAAAAAATTTAAAAAATCCTTAACGGGACAGTATCTTTCCTATCAAAAGGATGTTCCTGTACCTAAAAAAAGAAGAAAACCTTGCGGTAAATATTTAACAATTTATGGAGCAAGTGGCTTTAATTTAAAAAATATAGATGTAAAATTTCCAATAGGATTATTTATATGTGTAACAGGTGTATCGGGTTCAGGTAAAAGCACACTTGTTATTGAAACACTCTATAAGGCTTTGAGAAGAATGCTATATAATTCACCTGAAATTCCATTACCTTATGAAAGGATTGAAGGTATTGAATATATAAATAAAGTTATAAATATTGATCAATCACCAATAGGAAGAACACCAAGGTCAAATCCTGCAACATATACAGGAGTTTTTACACCTATAAGGGAACTTTTTGCATCACTTCCTGAATCAAGAAAAAGGGGATATACACCTGGAAGGTTCAGTTTTAATGTAAAAGGTGGAAGATGTGAAAATTGCTGGGGTGAAGGATTTATAAAATTATCAATGCAATTCTTACCGGATGTTTATATTCCCTGTGATGTATGTAAAGGGAAAAGATATAATGAAGAAACTCTTGAAGTCAAATTCAAAGGATATAGTATTGCAGACATTCTTGATAAAACAGTAGATGAAGCATATAAAATTTTTGAAAATATCCCTGCAATAGAAAGAAAACTATCACTTTTAAAGGATGTTGGACTTGGATATATAAAATTGGGGCAACCAGCAACAACACTTTCAGGAGGAGAGGCTCAGAGAATTAAACTTTCAAAAGAACTTTCAAAAATAGCAACAGGTAAAACTTTGTATATTCTTGATGAGCCAACAACAGGATTACATTTTGAAGATGTAAAGAATTTATTGAATATTTTGCAAAGACTTGTTAATATGGGAAATACTGTGATTGTTATTGAACACAACCTTGATGTAATAAAATGTGCTGATTATATAATTGATTTAGGACCAGAAGGGGGAGAAGAAGGAGGATATTTAGTAGCAGAAGGTCCTCCTGAAGAAATTATAAAAAATGAAAAATCTTACACAGGAAAATTTCTTAAAAAAATTTTAGAAAGAGAAAGAATAGAAATTACTATATAAAAATAAAAAAGGGGTGGAAAGGAATAAACCTTTATCCACCCCCTGTTTTGATTATTTAACCTTTATAATCCTGTAAGAGCCAGAATTTTCAGAAGTCTTTAAAATGATAAAGTAAATCCCTGAATTTAAATTACCATCATATCTTATAACATGATTACCTGCTTCCTTTACACCTTTATAAATATCCCCTATCTTCTGACCAAGAGAATTGTAAATTGAAATATCAACATTTGATTTATTCTTTAAATTAAAGTAAATAGAAAATGGTCCCTTTCCAATATTCGGATTTATAAAGAAAATATACGGTCTTTCCTTAGATACCTTCTCAGAAACTCCTACAGCCCTCTCAATATAATAATAATAATTGTTTGGCGGAGCCCAGTCACCATTTGCATCACCCGCAACAACATATATCCTTGCACCAACACCTCCTATCTGTGGTCTTGTGCAGGCAAAATGATTCCTTACAATAGGAACAACATAGTTAGGAAGTTCTGTCCATGTATTCGTCGCTATATCATATTCCCATACCCTGTTTGTGGCAGTCTGAAGATTAATAAACCCACCAATCATATATAATTTACCAGGCAAAGCACATGCTGCATTTATAGCATTTGCATATGGTAAATTTGTTATCCATGTCCATGTAATATTGTCTGGATTCTGATTATCTATAACTCCTCTTAAAACCTGTGTCCATGCAGTCCCCGCACCTCTATTAACACCACCAACAAGATAAATTGTATCCCCTAAATAACAAGAACCACCCATATCAAACTGCATTGGAATCTGTGTTGCCTGTGTCCATTGATTAGTTGATACATTGTATCTAAATACTGTCTGTGTCCCTGCATTTAAACCTGGATTTACTCCTCCTATAACATATATGTTTCCATTCCATACAGCAAGACCATAGGCAAGACGCGCCTCTGGTAAAGTAGGTCCTTGTGTCCAGGAATTTGATGCAATATCATATATATAGAATGTGTTTGAGTTTGCTCCTGCATTCGTATAACCTCCTGGAACATAAATCTTACCATTCCAGTATCCTCCCTGTATCCATCCCCTTGCATCAGGCATATTCGCAAGATTTGTGTTCCAGGAATTTGTAACAGGATCGTATCTATAACAATAAGGAACATTTGAACCAGACTGTCCATTTGGTGTTCCACCAATCATATAAATCTTGTCATTGTCTGGATCATAAACTGTTGCATGGGTTAATCTATCATAATTTGCGCCTGGTGGATTATATGGTGTCCATGAACCCCAACCTGAAACCTGGAAAGAAAGACCAAGGGAATCATTTTGAGGAAATTCATCACCTTGAAGGAGTGTTTTCCCGTAAATAAAATGGGAACCAAATTGTGTTGGTGTCCATTGTCCAAAATTAACATCTATATTTTGACCAGCATTTAATGTTAAACTCGTATCCTTTGAAAATACAAGAGCATTTGAGGGATCAAATATTCTTACAATTGCTGGAAATGTTTCAGGATTATTCCCAAAATTTCCATATTTAACTATAACATTAACAGGTTGACCAATTAAAACTGTCCCTGTTGGGGAAATAATCTGAGCAACTCCTACATCATGATTTACAGGAATGAATCCCTCAACAATAACATTATCACAAGCACATGCCCATCCCCAGTGAGAAGAAGAAGTTGAATCACTATAGAAGAACCTGAACTGAATTGAATCACAGGGAAGCTCGTTTGTTAAATCAAAGGAATCTGTTCCTGCTGCACTTGTGGTATAAACCTTTAATTGTGTCCAATTAGTCCATGAGCCACCAACCTTTTTTCTAAAATGTGTTCTATATTTTTCGCCAGTCTGGAATACTTGGAATCCATATCCATATTTGAATTTTAATTGCGTCATTCCAGAAACACCGAGTACAGGTGTCCATAGTTCTTCATTATAGTTTATAACATTATTTCCTGCATCATCATCAGAATAATAGGCATAAGCAGTTCCATAGTTTGGTGGAGTATATGAGCCTAAATCAGAAGTTGTTCCTGCCGTCCATTTAAATCCGTCATTGTTTCCATCAATTACTGTCCAAGTAGAGGGAATTACACCTGATTCAAAATTTTCAGATAGTAGTGTTATCCAGCCCTTTGTTCCTGTTTTTGGTTTATATGGATTTTTTATTTCCACTTGCATTTTTATTGGCAGACTCTTTTCCTTTACCCCTTTATTCACAAGGTCAGTATTTCCTGCTGCAAGGAGCCCTATTCCTATAAGG
>JBDRZF010000114.1:2526-4880 GCA_039803805.1 Caldifarciminota bacterium | reverse complement strand
AAAACTTTATAGAATAGAAGTAAGTTATGAAGAAGCAAAAAAAATATTTCAGGAATTAAAGGAAAACTTTAAACTTGAACTTATAGAAGAGATAAAGGATGAAAAAATAACAATTTATAAGCATGGAAATTTTATAGATTTATGTAAAGGACCACATGTAAAGAGCACAGGAATCATAAAGGAAATAAAGGTGCTTTCTTCTTCTGGATGTTACTGGCGTGGTGATGAAAGAAATGAAAGGATGCAAAGAATTTATGGAGTTTCTTTTCCTTCAAAAAAACAAATAGAGGAATTTTTAATATTTTATGAAGAAGCAAAGAAAAGAGACCATAGGAAACTGGGAAAAGAACTTGAACTGATTTCCTTTTCAGAAGAAATAGGTCCTGCACTTCCTATATGGTTTCCAAAAGGTGCTATTATAAGAAAAATAATTGAGAATTTCCTTTATGAAGAACATATAAAAAGGGGTTATTTACCTGCAATTACACCTCATATAGGCAAAAAAGAACTATGGAGAAAATCAGGACATCTTGATTTTTATATTGAAAATATGTTTCCCGAAATGAAAATAAGTGAGAATGAAAGTTATTTTGTGAAACCGATGAACTGTCCATTTCATATCCAGATTTATAAATCAAAGATAAGGTCGTATAGAGATTTACCTTTTAGAATTTTTGAATTTGGAAATGTTTATAGATTTGAAAGAAGCGGTGTTTTACATGGACTTACAAGAGTTAGAGGATTTACTCAGGATGATGCTCATATTTTCTGTAAGGAGGAGGATGTTAAAGAAGAGATAAAAAATGTTATAGATTTTGCCTTATTTTTACTTAAAAAATTTGGATTTGAAAAATATTATGTACATATATCAACAATGCCTGAAGAACATGTGGGTGATGAGAGGATGTGGGAGATTGCGACAAATTCTTTAATAGAAGCAGTAAGGGAAAAAGAACTTAGCTTTAAAATAGAAGAAGGTGAAGGTGCCTTTTACGGGCCAAAAATAGACATTTTAATAGAGGATGCATTAAAGAGGAAATGGCAATGCACAACAATACAGTTTGATTTTAATATACCTGAAAGATTTGAAGTTAAATATAGAGATAAAGATGGAAAAGATAAAACTCCCTATTTAATTCACAGGGCATTAATAGGTTCTTTTGAAAGGTTTTTTGGGCTTTTAATTGAACATTATGAGGGAAATTTCCCCTTATGGCTTGCTCCAATTCAGATAAGAATTTTAACTTTGAGTGAAGAGGTGAATGATTATGCAAAAAAGATATTAGAAATATTTAGAAAAGAGGGAATGAGAGTAGATATTGATTTATCAAATGAAAGGATTTCTTATAAAATAAGGAATGCTGAAAATGAAAAAATTCCTTATATGGTAATAATAGGTAAAAAAGAAAAAGAAGAAAATAAAATTTCTATAAGAAAACATAAAGAAGGAGAAAAGGGTGAAATGGAAATAGAAAAATTTATAGAAATTTTAAAGGAGGAATTAAGGGGTTATGGGTAAGAAAAAATTTTTTAAAGGACCTGTAAGAAGGGAACCAGAACCATATAGAGTTAATGAAAAGATAGACGCAAGGGAAGTAAGGGTGATTGATGAAGAAGGAAGACATCTTGGTATAATGGATATAAATTCTGCTCTTCAACTTGCTTATTCAAAGGAACTTGACCTTGTAGAAATAGCACCCAATCAAAATCCTCCTGTTTGTAAAATAGTAGATTATGGTAAATTCAAATACGAGATGAAGAAAAAAGAAAAAAAAGAGAAAAAAACTTCTGGTGGTGAAGTAAAAGAAATATCCTTTAGACCAACAACCTCAATGCATGATATTGAGATAAAACTCAAAAAGATAAAAGAATTTATCGAAGATGGAAACAAGGTAAAAATAAGGATATTCTTTAAAGGGAGAGAAAGAATGATGTTTGAAAAGGGTAAAGAGATATTTTATAAAATATTCGAAAAAATGTCTGAGTGGGCTGAAGTGGAAAAAGAGCCTGCTCCACTTGGGTTAAATCAATACATTGCAATCATAAGAAAGAAAAAATAATTCTTAAAATTTATATTCCAAAAATATTTTTTCTCCATTAAATTTTATTCCAATTCTTGTTTCTTTTATTTTTGATTGTGCCATAAAATATGTCTGCAGGAATGAAGTAAAATGATTTATAACAATACCCAGAAAAACCACCCTTTTAATCTGCTCAATCTTTCTTTCCCTTTCCCTTAAATTCATAAATTTTATCCATTTATCTCTGCTTTCCCAACTCCATTTATATTCCAATTTATGCTTTTCTACATACTCTTCCTGTAATTTTCTATCATCTGGATATATAACCCTTGC